>JAGASY010000020.1 GCA_017621515.1 Bacteroidaceae bacterium | reverse complement strand
GGAAATATCAAAACTTAGTAGATTGGAGAAAAGAACTCTTCGCCAAGGATAAATGAATGTAAAAGAACTGTCAAAAACGAAACACTATTTCACATTTCAATGAGGTGTTAGAAAATGCGCGTAGAATCCTCGTTCTCCGAGAAAAGTTCGGCATGGTCGATTTTGACGCGTGCCAGAGGGCTTAGGATTTTAACATTTGGCAAAATCAAAAAGATAGTATAAATATTGTATTTGATGAAAAATGTTTGTGTTCTGAGGTATATGATGTCATTTTGTCAAAACTGGATACCCTCCCAAAAAACGTATTCAAAAATTTTTTTATGGGACTATGGATATTGGCTGTGGAAATGCGAAAAATACAGGCTGCTTTCTTGTTTGAAATAGATTGTATCTTATTGATTCTATGTTAGTTGGCTATATATATAATTCCCCTTTTTCTTAAAATTCAGTGTTATTTGTTTCAAGTGTTGGATTTTGGTCTGACGGGTGAATGAACTTTTATGAAATGCTGCAAGTTGGGGATTTCAGATTGTACATTTGGTCAGTGTCAATAAATTGGGTATTTTTGCAGTCACATAATTTGCCGTGTTTCCGTTTTTTGAATTGCGAATCGTGGTGGAATCTTGTTTTTTATGGAGAAAGGATATTGGTGCAGGGTTGTCTGTGATGCTTGAATGACAATTAAATATTCTTGTCATGTCCAATATCAATTAAGTTAGTTGAATAATATATAAAAGGAAGAAAAATATGAGCAATTTCGCTGATCTGGTGCAGATGCGCCGTAGTATAAGAAAGTTTACAGAAGAGGAGTTGAAGCCGGAAGAGTTGCAGACAATATTGAGAGCAGCTCTCATGTCGCCGACTTCAAAGAGCAGTCGTTCATGGCATTTTGTTGTAGTGGATGAGAAACCGTTGCTTGAAAAGCTTGCTCTATGCAAGGAGGCGGGAGCCGCATTCGTGGCAGATGCTCCGTTGGCGGTAGTCGTGCTTGGCGATACTGCCGCTACGGACGTATGGGTGGAAGATGCTTCGATAGCAGCTGTGACCATGCAGTATCAGGCTACAGAACTCGGGCTTGGCAGTTGTTGGGCACAGGTGCGCAACAGGGAGATGGCTGACGGGACTCCGGCAGATGATGTGTTGCGATTCATTCTGGGCTATCCTCAGAATCTTATAGCCCTTGCCATCATTGCTTTCGGGCATCCTGCCATTGAGAGAAAGCCTCAGGATGAGGACAAGCTGAAATGGGAGAATGTCCATGTGAATAAGTTTTAGTGACCGGGAGGATGGATATTGTTTTAGTCGGTGCGGGCAATCTTGCCACTAATCTTGGATATGCGCTGAAGAGTGCGGGACATCGCATATTGCAGGTCTATAGTCGGACGGAGGAGTCTGCCTCCACTCTTGCCGGACTGTTGCAGTGTGGATATACGACAGTGCCGGAGGCTGTGGTTCCGGAAGCTGACATGTATGTCTTTTCTGTGAAAGACTCTGTGTTGAAGCCATTGGCGGACAAACTGAGAGAGGGGCGGGAAGAGGCTCTGTTTGTGCATACAGCCGGCAGTATGGATATGGATGTACTCGATGGCGGGCGCAGAGGTGTGCTCTATCCTATGCAGACTTTCTCGAAGTCGAGGCTTGTAGATTTCCGACACATACCGTGCTTTGTGGAAGCGGCGGAGGCGGCAGACTTGGCGATATTGAAGGATTTGGCAGGAAGTGTGTCGGACTCTGTACACGAACTCAGCAGCGAAGACCGGAAATATCTGCATTTGGCCGCGGTCTTTTGTTGTAATTTTGCCAATCATTGCTGTGCTATCGGAGCTGAAATACTGGAAAGACATGGAATACCGTTTGAGGTGATGCGGTTGTTGATAAAGGAGACGGCTGACAAACTGGGCTCGTTGTCTCCGCGTGAGGCTCAGACAGGACCGGCTGTGAGGTATGATGTGAATGTGATAAGCCGACAGAGGGAACTGCTCGCCGATATTCCGGAGTTTCAGAAGGTCTATGACATGATGAGCGAGGGAATACACAAGATGAGTGAGGAGAGAAATACGAAGTGAAAATGATTTCTGAAACAGATTCAGAAGAATCAAGATAATGAAGTATGATAAACTATGATTTGACAAAGATACGGGCGATGTTCTTTGATGTAGATGGTGTTCTGAGTCGGGAGACGATTACGTTGCATCCGAATGGAGAACCGATGCGGAGCGTCAATATCAAAGACGGGTATGCCATGCAACATGCTGTGAAGTGCGGACTTGTGCTTGCCATTATAACCGGAGGAAAAACTGAGTCGGTGAGGCAGCGGTATGTCGGACTTGGACTGAAGGATGTGGTTCTTGGAGCTGCGGTGAAGATACGTACATACGAAGAGTTGTGTGAGAAATACAATCTGAAGGACGAAGAGGTGTTGTATATGGGCGATGACATTCCCGACTATGAGGTGATGACGCGATGCGGACTCCCTTGTTGTCCGGCAGATGCTGCCCCTGAGATAAAGTCCGTTTCCAAGTACATATCTCATAGAAATGGAGGTGAGGGTTGCGGACGTGATGTGATTGAACAGGTGTTGAAGGCACAGGGAATGTGGATGCACAACTCTACGGCTTTCGGATGGTAATGGACAAAGGAGGATAACTATGCTTGAGAATATATCAAAATATAAAATTGTGCTTGCGAGCAATTCGCCTCGCCGGAAGGAATTGCTTGGCGGGCTTGGACTTCAGTTTGAAGTCCGTACTATGGACGGAATAGATGAGTCTTATCCTGACACTCTGGTCGGAGAGGAGATTCCGATGTTTATTTCTTCGCGTAAGGCGGATGCCTATCAGGCTGCGATGGCAGAAGATGAACTGGTGATAACGGCCGACACGATTGTGTATGCCAAGGGTGAGGTGCTGGGAAAACCGGCAGATGCGGCAGATGCCAAAAGAATGTTGAGCTTGTTGAGCGGATGTCACCATGAAGTGATAACAGGTGTCTGCATCATGACCAAACAATGGAGAAGACAGTTTGCCGCTACAAGCCGTGTGCATTTTGCAAAGCTCACTGACGAAGAGATAGATTACTACGTGAAGAATTACAAGCCATTTGACAAAGCCGGTGCATACGGCATACAGGAATGGATTGGTTTTGTTGGGGTGGTAGGAATAGAAGGCTCATATTTCAATGTGATGGGACTTCCAGTGCAAAGACTATATTCCGAGCTTAAGAAAATCGAGTAGGCGGAGATTTCTTCACAGACTTCTCTGTCGTCACTGCGATGAAGAGTGCAGTAGTGGCGACGGAGGGGACTGTGAAGAAATTCACATAATTATGGCAAATAAAACTGAGCGGACTTTAAAACGCAACAATGGCAAACTTCCTTTTACAGAGAGTTTGCCATTGCTTTTGTGAGCCGAATGGGGGACTCGAACCCCCGACCTATTCATTACGAATGAATTGCTCTACCAACTGAGCCAATTCGGCAGGTCATTCGGAATGCAGGATGGAGAAGAACTCTATCTTATCTTTCCTTTGACAATGCAAAGTTAGTGATTTTTGCTTATATATTGCAACCATTACATAAATGTTTTTTAATTTTGCACTAAACTTTTACATTTTATGGCACAGAAAAAACGTCAAAAGAGGAAAAAAACAGATAAGAAACCTATACATTATTTATACGTGTCGCTCCTTCTAATTGTCGTATTATTTTGCTGGAGTGGGGTATGGAGCCTGTTTGAAAACAAGTCCGGGGATATTCTTCCTTCTGTGGAAGGTCTTTTGAAAGACCGCAAGAAAGACACAGGCAGTGCGGATGGTAACGCAAAAAACGATGAGGTTCTTGAACAGGAAAAGACCGGACTGGAATTGCCTGCCGCTTTGGTTGGCAAGCCGGAAATAATACTTGCTCGGGAAGCATACACTTCCTCATATAACATAGAGACTTTGTGTCCCAACTATGTGGCATGGCATCTGACAGCAGACAGGATAGAGGGGAATGCGGTGCGCAAGAATGTTTTCCGGGGAGACGATGATATTCCGGAAAAGTATAGAATCGAGACCTCGGATTATGCTCGTTCCGGATATGACAGAGGGCACATGTGTCCGGCAGGTGACTGCAAGAGTAGTGATGAAATGATGTCGGAATCTTTCCTTATGACGAATATCTGTCCGCAGGGTCATAATCTGAATGCCGGCGATTGGAAGGAACTTGAAGAACTATGTCGAGAGTGGGCAAGCAGCTATGGCGAAATCTTTATAGTGTGCGGACCTATATTCGACTCGGAACGTCCTAAGACCATTGGCAAGAGGAAGGGACATAAGGCCAGTGTTCCAGACCGTTTCTTCAAGGTTGTGCTGATGATGGGACGTGTGCCGAAAGCCATAGGATTTATTTATCCGAATGAGGATACAAATCTTGATGTTCGCGATTATGCTGTCTCTGTAGATGAGGTGGAGCGTATAACAGGAATTGATTTCTATCCTTCTTTGCCTGATGATATAGAGAGCGAGATTGAGTCGGAATGCAAACCGGGAGTATGGGGCATATAACGGTGTTATATTGTCTGTAATATGGGTTTAGACTGGCTGCATTCATAATCTTGTGTAACTTGAAATGTATAATTTAACCGATATGAAGAAATATATTAAAGACTTGAAAGTGGCAGAGGTGGAATATCCTCATGCACGCTATGTGTTGCTGAAACTGACGGCCGATGAACCGCTTCCGGAGATGATGCCCGGGCAGTTTGTTGAAGTAAAGGTGGAGAACAGTCCTTCGACATTTTTGCGTCGCCCTATTTCCATTAATTACGTAGATAGGAACAGCAATCAGCTGTGGTTGCTTGTACAGACGGTGGGAGAAGGTACAAAAGCTCTTGCGCGTTTGCAGGAGGGAGATATTCTGAATGTGGTCTTTCCTCTTGGCAACGGATTCTCTCCTGTATGCCGTGAAGGAGAGCAAGTGTTGCTTGTCGGCGGCGGAGTGGGAGTGGCACCGCTGCTGATGTACGGGGAATATCTGAAGGAAAATGGTGCAAAGCCTGTGTTTTTGCTTGGCGCACGCTCGAAAGCAGATTTGCTTGAACTTGACTTGTTCCGCCAGATAGGCGATGTGTATATCACGACAGAGGATGCTTCGGAAGGTGAAAAGGGATTTGTCACTCAACATTCTGTGCTGAATCGTGAGCACTTTGACCGTATATCCACGTGCGGACCGAAACCGATGATGATGGCTGTGGCAAAGTTTGCAAAGGCAAATGACATACCTTGTGAAGTGTCGCTTGAAAATATGATGGCATGTGGACTTGGAGCATGTCTTTGTTGCGTAGAAAAGACTGTCAAGGGAAATGTATGTGTATGTAAGGAAGGACCGGTATTTAATATAGAAGAACTGACATGGCAAATTTGAAGACTACAATTGCCGGACTCGAAATGAAGAATCCGGTTATGACTGCCTCTGGCACATTCGGATATGGAATAGAGTTTGCGGATTTTATTAATTTGGAAGATATAGGAGGAATTATTGTAAAAGGTACGACACTGAAACCTCGTGAGGGCAATGACTATCCCCGTATGGCGGAGACAGCAAGCGGAATGCTCAACTGTGTGGGGCTACAGAATAAAGGTGTGGATTATTTCTGTGAACATATCTATCCTCAAATCAAGGATATAAACACCAACATGATTGTGAATGTGTCAGGAAGTTGTCCGGAAGACTATGCGGAATGTGCGGCACGGATTAATGAACTTGACCATATTCCGGCTATCGAACTTAATATCAGTTGTCCTAATGTCAGACAGGGAGGAATGGCATTCGGTGTTACATGCGAAGGGGCACAGAGTGTGGTGCGTGCTGTCAGAGAAGTTTATCGGAAGACGCTCATTGTAAAGCTCTCGCCTAATGTGACAAGTATATCTGATATTGCACGTAGTGTAGAAGATGCCGGTGCGGATGCGGTTTCTTTGATAAATACGCTTATGGGCATGTCTATTGACATTGAGAAACGTCGTCCGCGTCTGTCTATTTCTACCGGCGGACTGAGCGGACCAGCCGTGAAACCGGTAGCTGTACGTTGTGTATGGCAAGTGTCTAAGGCGGTGAATATTCCGGTGATAGGTCTTGGAGGCATAATGAATGAGCGGGATGCCATTGAGTTTATGCTTGCCGGTGCTTCTGCCGTTGAAATTGGAACAGCAAACTTTGTCGATCCGGCTGTGAGTGTCAAAGTGGCTAATGGAATAAACGATTGGCTTGACAGTCACGGATGTAAATCTGTTGCCGAGATTGTCGGTCAGTTGAATTGCTAAGATTTTGTTGCCCTGTTTATCCCTGTCGGAAGGATGAATAGGGTATGGATATGCCCCAAAGACCGGACGTCGGAATATTTCTTAGTCTGGTTTTTGGGGTATTATTGATGTACTAATGAATGTATGCCTGAAAAATATGAGAAATGATAATACGGATGTGACATTCCTGCACAGTATGCCTTTAGCGGCGCAAGGAATAGATGAACCGGAAAAGTTTACGTTTCCTTTTTGCTATAAGCCGCATCCGTTATGTGTGGCAGCGGCAGATGAAGTGAAGTCGTATATAGAAAAAAGAACGGAATGGCATGGTGAGATAAAGTCCGGAAAAATGTTTGGAGTGCTTGTCGTGAGATATGGTGATACGTTGGGAGAGTCTTCTTGTGACAAGAAACCGAAGTTGGGATATATTGCTGCTTTTTCCGGAATACTTGCCGGACAGAATCATCACGACTACTTTGTACCTCCTGTATATGACTTGCAGAATCCGGATGGATATTTTTATAAGGAGGAGGCTGAGATTTCTGCGATAAACAGACGGATTGATTCTATGAACAAGAGTGGTGAGTTGAGAACCATGAAGGATACATTGGCACGTATGGAACAGCAGGCGCAAGCGGAAATAGGGGCGATGAAAGAAAAAGTGAGGAATGCGAAATGTGAGCGTGATAAGAAAAGAGAGCTGAACAATATGTGCAGTGTTTCCGGATGTTCTGTCCCGGATGCAGATATGGCGAAAGAACTGATAAAGGAAAGTCAGTTTATGAAGGCTGAGTTGAGGCGCACAAAGCAGCATTGGGCTGGATGTATTGATAGGCAGAAAAAGCTGATAGCCGGTTATACGTCAGGGATAGAACAATTGTGTGCTGAACGGAAGCAGCGTTCTCAACATTTGCAACATTGGTTGTTTCGGCAGTTTTGTGTCTATAATGCCAATGGGGAAAGGAAAGATTTGACTGAGATATTTGACGGAGAACCTCCGGCGGGAGCCGGCGAGTGTTGCGCTCCCAAATTGTTGCAAACGGCATATATCTATGGCTGGCAGCCTGTCTGTATGGCGGAATTTTGGTGGGGCGATTCTCCTAAGGATACAGTGAGACATCACGGAGCGTTTTATCCGGCATGTCGAAGCAAATGTCTGCCTATACTTGGATTTATGATGCAAGGGCTTGATGTGGAGCCAGACCCTTTGTTTGGCAAGGGGCGGGATTTGAAGATAGAAGTGGTATATGACGATGACGATATAGCTGTGGTCAACAAACCTTACGGAATGTTGGCAGTGCCGGGAAAGGAAAATAAATTGTCTGTGTATTCCATTGTCAGAGCCTTATATCCGGAAGCCGAAGAGCCTATGATCGTCCACAGGCTTGACATGGACACTTCGGGACTGATGATTATTGCCAAAAATAAAGAGGCGCATAAGAGATTACAGATGCAGTTTCTTTGCCATGAGGTGAAAAAACGTTATGTGGCTGTACTTGAAGGGCATGTGAGCAAAGCAAACGGACGAATAGAACTTCCCATCTGTGCGGATATAACAGATCGACCGCGTCAGATGGTAAGTTATGAATATGGTAAAAAGGCGATTACTGATTTTGAAGTGCTGTCATATTCTAAGGACCGTACCCTCATCGCTTTCATGCCACAGACTGGACGCACTCATCAGTTGCGATTGCATTCGGCGCATAAAGACGGTCTGTATTGTCCGATAGTTGGCGATAGGCTCTACGGACAGGAGGCGGACAGAATGTATCTCCATGCCGAGTCCGTGACATTTAAGCATCCTGTCACAGGAGTGGAAATGACCGTAAAAGCCGATTCAGGGTTTTCTGTTGAATGAACCTTATCGTATTCCTCGCGCATTGAGTGCGGCTGCATATTTGCGCGCATTGGATAGATGCTGACTGTATGTCGATGCGAAGTTATGTGTGCCGGAAAAATCTTCTTTGGCACACATATACAGATAATTGTGATGCTCGTGGTTCAGAACAGCGTCAATTCCGGCAATGGAAGGGATACGTATCGGACCCGGAGGCAGTCCGTTGACACGATAGGTGTTGTATGGAGACTCCACATTCAGGTGTACGTTGAGAATGCGCCGTAAAGCAAAATTGCCGAGAGCGTACTTCACTGTAGGGTCACTCTGTAGAGGCATGTCTGTTTTCAGCCTGTTAAGATAGAGTCCGGCTATACGTGGTTTCTCGCCGTTGTTGGCTGTTTCTTCATCCACGATGCTTGCCAATGTCACAATCTCTTCCTTTGTCATTCCCATTTCGTCCGCCTTCTTCGTGCGTTCTGCATTCCAGAATGTGTTGTTCTCTCTCTTCATGCGAGAGAGAAATTCATCGACCGACATATCCCACCACACCTCGTATGTGTTCGGGATGAACATGGCAGAAACTGTGGCTGTGGTGTATCCGAGCGATTTGCATACATCTTCATTCTTCAGGGCGGAAGCAATGTCGGTGGAGTCTATCATCAGTTTGTGGCTGATTCTCCCTGCGAGATCCTCGACTGTGCGCACGGAAGGAATGACCAGCATTATTGGTGACTGGTGATGATTGCGTATGTTTCTGATAATATCGAGAACCGAAGCATCAGGAGCAATAGCATATCGTCCGGTTCTGAGGTCTTTATCCAGTTTATACACAGACACTATCATATCGAATGCTGCAAGATTGGAAGGTGATGCTTCCTGTATGATTTTAGAACGTACAGAATCTATATTGTCATCCGTATCAATATAGATATATGCTGTTTCTGTATTTTTAAACTGGTGTCCAAGCAGTGAATACCCGAAGTATGCCAACAATATGATAATGCCGGCAACCAATACACTGCACCATAAAAATATTTTCCTTTTTTTCATGACATTTTTTGTTATAGTTAATGATATGTAATCAAGCAATGGGTATATCCTCGTTTTTCTGCTGAATATATAGGAATACCCCGCTTGTTTCGGACGGCAAACTTACGGAAAAATTTTTATTTATTTCTGCTTAATTTATTTGTATTGCAAAATAATCAAGAATATTGTATTGTTAATTCAAGTTTCGCAAGTTGAATTTGCGAATAAAATAGAAAATATCTGTGCAGAGCGGAATCAAAAACAGTGCACAGAATTCTCAAATCAGCACTGTGGATTGTATAATCCACAGTGTGGTTTACAAAATCCGCAGTGTGGTTTTTATAATCCACAGTGTGGATTTGAGAATTCTGTGCACTGTTTTCGATTCCGCTCTGCATATACAATATGTTCTCAAAGCATTGTCGGTGTATATAGAGCATAGTATGCTTTCGTCGGTACAGGCAAGTATCTTGCTTTAGACCACAGTAACGAAAGTTACAATTTGTCTTGTAAAATAAAACAGGATTCTCTTCTATTTCAGGAAATCAATACTTGCGAAACTTGAATTGCTAATTTGATTTCGTTATTATTGCAAATGAATAATCGTCATGGGCGAGTAGTCCTTTACGGATAAGACTTTTCAGATGTCGATGGAAGTTTAAGGAATGGCATATACCGTTGATTAGTTTGCCAAGTACATCTTTCTCGAAATTTATCGTGGGCATAGACATTGCCACCTTGATATAATTCTCATTTTTCGAGTGATGCGATTCTGCTGTTTTTAGTTCTTCTGCAAACAGCTCTTTGTTGGCAATCTTATACATCATCAGTATGTAGTGCGCTAAGGCATCGCTTGCCACAAACACCACAGAATGATTGTCCGTCTTAAATACTCCGCTTTTGAATCCTTCCTTGTTAAGTTCGTCCTTGCAATTTATTAAAAAGGGAGGATTGTCAAAATCTGCAAGTTGCCCGAATGAATGTTCTAATTTATGGGTGGAATAGTTATAGTGGAAAGCTACACTGTCGCCATATCTCATCCAACGGTACTCCTTGTCAGATAGTTTCCATACAACCGCTAATGTGGCGAATGAACCCTCATCATAGAATTTATCTAATGATAAGCCGCCTAATAGCTTTGCGTCTTCTTCACACCGATTGTAGAAAGGTTCCCATATCTGTTCTATCCAAGCATCTAATTCATCCGCATCTTTTATTGGTTCAGACGGAAGGTGTTCAAGCAGATAATGTGACCATCTTTCTGCAAATAGCCCTCCACCACCTGCACCATCGGATACGGCGATAATATTTTCATGAGCCATCACCGCATCCTCATTGATGCAACCTTGCTCAAATTTACCAATGGATATACTGTTCTTTCTCATTGATTCTGACTAATGTTGGTGGGTGTTCCGATGTCCATAAGTTTGAGCAGGGTTGTAGCATCCGCATTGACACCCATAGCCCGGTGTCTGCCTGTACGGTTGTCATTCAGGCAACGGCTGATGTCTGTATTATATCTTTCTGGCAAGAGACTCGACATGTTGAACAAGGTTTCCGCATAACTGTTTCTGTCCAATTCCGATATTTCAATAGGGCATACCACTTCTTCTGCCGATTTGCTGGCGGTGAAGTGAATGTTGAATAGTATTACGTTGCCGTCGTTGGTGAACATCGATTTCAATTCGTTGGCTTGCTGAAGTACATCTTCCTTTGTTGCACCATTGAACTCTCCGTCAGTGATATTGATAATCGTAGGAGGGTAACAATCCTTGTCGTGGTGTTTCTCCATCCATTCGTTAAGCAGTTTTTCTGCTTGACTGAAAGCCTTGTGCAAGTGTGTCCAAGAACCGTCATGTCGAGCTTCCATCCATTGTACCTTCTCCACTTCCTTTACAACAACACCTTTACGAGTGCGCTTTTCCTCACGAGTGATAATCTTTTTATATGGATGGTCACGCAACTCTTCCGGAGAGACGAAATCCCTGCCTTCCAAATCTCCGCTCCATCCACTGTATGCTTTTTCTCCGTAACCAATTACGGCAATATCATAGTAGTGACGTACCTCATTCGATTTGATGCAACGCAGTACCAACTCGTTGATTTGTCTGTTGACAATCCGTGCTGCAGCTTCTGCCATTGTCATTTCCTCGCCGAATAAGTTAGTCATCTGTCGCATACTTATTGAATGATCCACCAAAAAGATGAATGCAGTAGGTGTGTTGCGGGTTATTTGGGCTGTATAGGCAGCTTTGCCCTGAAGCGACAGAGGTTTGTTTGGAATAGGAATACCGAAATTCCCGATGTTCTTGATGTGTTCCAAAGGAATGAAATTCTTCACCAGTATTTCCGCCTGATAGAATTTCTGTTCATCGTCGTCAAGGTCGAAATGCTTGTTGGCTTTGACGGCAGAGAAATGGATAGCTTTAAAATCATCAATCCCGCTTCCCACTTGTGCACCGTTTCTTGTTGCATTGCGATCGGCATATTTGCTGTCTTTCCAATAGATTACTTGTGGGTCTATCTCCAGCAGCACAGGATTGGAAATGCGTCCTTCATTCATCGCCACATACATCATGGGGTGTGAAACGACAAAGCTTACACGCACATAGTGCTGCAGTCCGTCACGTGTGTCGAGCGAACGCGAGTCGGCACTTCCTCCCGGCTTCGTTATGCTGATGCCTTTTTCTTCACAGTCCGCCCAAGAATAGAGTCCGCCGTGTTGTATGATTGACTGCAGGTTGTCTCTGTCGGTGAAGTGGTAGAGCTTCTTTATTCCTTGTTGCTCTATGATGCTATTATATTCCTGCCAGTTACTTTTCTTTTCCATATTCTTTTATATTGTTTTAGTCAAACAACGAGAGTTGCTTGGGTGAATTGTCCGTTGTATAGCCTGTTTTTTCTGTATTTATATCATTGAAAGGGTACAGCCCTTCTACGTATGCCTTCACAAGATAGGCATGCGACAGCGGTTTTGTCTTGTCATCTACATCGCAACAGGTGTTATAGTCCAACAAAACAATCGTTTTCGTTTCACTTGCTTGGCGGATCCGTTCAATAATATCCATTGCCTTGTACTCCAACATCCATCGGTAGGTTGGGATATAAATTTGGTGCTTGGCTTCCACATAACCTAATATTTCTGTTCCGTGCACACCCTTCCTGTGCCCTAACACATGTCCGTGCTTCCTCACCGTGCGCTTGATGTCCTTCATGGTGTCGTTGGCGAACATGCTGATATCGATATCTTCGTTCTCGAATACTTTAAGTCCTTGCCATATACCTTCCACGCAAGCAGCTGTATAACCCTCACTGAATGGCACCGGTATATCATTGTGAGGATAGAAGGGGCTGAGCCTCACCAATCCGTCTTCTGCCTGACTGGTCACATCGGCAATGATGGCTCCGGGATATTTCTTAAGGATATTCTCTGTCTTATTTCGTTTTGATGCTATGATTATCATTCTTCTATTAGTTTATCTTTATACTGATTGCTTAATAACTTCAGCATTTTATCTCTTGTTCCTTTGGGGATGCGTATTATTTGCAGTGAGTTGCACCTATCAAACGCATCGTTTCCAATGCTTGTCACGCTGTCCGGAATGTTTATTGATTGCAGTGAAGTGCACCAGCAAAACGCATGGTTTCCAATGCTAATCACACTGTCCGGAATGTGAATTGATTGTAGTGATTTGCAACGCCAGTATATAGATATTACTGATTATCAATCATTTGTAGTTAATACGGTAGAAAAGTGATGATGCAGATTTTATAGAGATTAGAAAAGATGGAAAATTAACGTATTTAACTTTTGTAAACCACAAATATTAAATGATTGTGCAAATAATATCATTATTGTCAATAAACAACAAGGGAACGAGATGGATTGTTTAATCCTCAATCGTACCAATATTTACATGTTGTAAGGTAAGGGTTCATTGATGTATTTTCATATTCCAAATTATAATGAT
>JAGASY010000019.1 GCA_017621515.1 Bacteroidaceae bacterium | reverse complement strand
GTGCGCCTACCCGAAGGCTTTCGGGAGACCGGGATACATCACACTGAAAATCGGACTCGACAGATTCCTGTCGCGTTGCGAGATTCTATTCTATTATTGGAACACAGAGAAGGAAAGAGATGTGTACAAAGAGTAGCCTAAACAAGGGGAGGAGCATAGTTTCCTGCTCGGTGTTAGTGCTAATTGTCTAATTGTCTAATTGTCAATATGTCTGCATCGGTATTAGTGCTATGAAGCTCATTGTCAACATGTCAGCAGAAGTATTGATAATGGTACGCTGAAACAACTCAGTCCCCCTCTAAAAGGCAAGAATTGTCACATAAATTATATCTTGACTCTTTGAGGGGGACTGAGTTGTTGCCCTTAAATTAGAAAATAAGAAGAAGTAAAACTCTTTTATCAGAATAACAGACCTTATCAATTAATCCCCCATACATTTAACGAATACTGACGTTCAACTGCACTCTCTATTGTATTCGGCAGATTATGGAAGAAATCTATTCCTGTTAAATCTTCAAGTTCATCTACTGTAACAACATTCTTTGCCATTTCCGACATAGAAACATGATTCTTATATGTATATCCATATTCCTTATGTTCCATATAAAAAGCAATGCTACTGTATGTACCATTTTTCACACGAAGCAAAGCCATAAAATAATACTTAGGAACCGGAACCTTGCAACCATTACTCCTTGTTACATACTCCAGAATCTTATTGCCATCAATCGTACCACCTTTGCATACATAAAGCGTATCAGCAAAATTTGCATCACGTCCTTTTGTTTGAACAAAATCTTCAAGAGTTATCCAATAACCTTGATTAAAACTTCCAATCTGAGGACTCATATTAGTCATATAAAAAGTCTGCTCATTTGCTTCTTTGCTATATAGTCTGTCAGCAGAAGCACAGAGATGACCTCTATTATAAATGCCTCCAAATCCACGGCTACCGATTTTCAACGAACTTGGCACCTTTGGGTCATCAGTAAAAGGGTCATCTGAACGAGACACCGTTTTATTACGTGTATGTCCATCGAATCGGAATGCCACCCAACGAGAATGGCACTTCTGCGTATCATACTCAAGGCAGAAAGTCATCACAGAGTCACGACCTACAGCTGTACTATGTTGTATGAAAACGGTACCTGATTTCTTCAATGCCGGCACTTCTATACGTTTTTCATAATTAGGATTGATAACAAAACTACCGTTATTTCCACCCAGCTGATAATCGTCTTCATCATCATCACAAGAGACTACGGCAGAAACCACCGTAGCCAATATGAGGAAATACACAAATCTGTATATTATCTTCATTACCTCTTTCATATATTAATATTATATGTGTCCTTTCAAAAACAAAGAGGCTTTAAGATTATCAAGTTCATATCAAAATTGATTAACTAACATCTTAAAGCCTCTCTCATTTCACTTTTATTGCTTAGATATACTGAAATCATCAATCAATATATCTGCACCCGGATTCTTTGAATTCATAATAACCAAACAACAAACGCTCTCCTCTTTTATCTCAAATTGATGTGTAACAAGCGTCCAATCGTTTTCAGTCAAACCATTTGTATATTCTCCATATACATAAGCACCGACTGTTCCATCTTTAATTGGCACATATCCCGGACGAACACTACCACCCGCATTTGTGGCTGCCTTGGCATAGAACTTAACGGTATAAGTACCCGGAGTCAACTTCATTTCCTTATATCCAAGTCGTTTATTTGCACTTGCCGAACCACCAACCTTAACAGAATAGCTTCCGCTATGTGCATCTGTTGACTGAGAAAGCGAAGCATTACCTGCAGTTGAAGCAGTCTTCCAATTCAAAGGTGCATTATTAGACCATGTTTCAAAATCTCCATTAGCAAAGTCTTCAAGTCCACCAATTTCTGTAGAAGGTTCGTCATCGTTATTGTCGCCTGCTTTTCCACTCTTTATAGAGAAATTTTTCACTTCCCATGTAGAGCCACTCACATTATTAGTATTATAATAGAATGCCAAGCGGATTGTCTTGCCCATATATTCAGCTGGAATATTTATCTGTTTTTTCTCAAACGTAGTCCAATCGACACCCTCCGTATGCTTCTGGCAAAGTGGAGTCCAAGTAGCCGTAGAAGCTGCATCTGTATAATCGGCACTAATGAGCAACTGTTGATTATCATCTGCTCTATTATATCTGAGTATATATTCGTATGATACATAAGCTTCCGAAATACCAGCAAGAGATATTTCCGGTGACACAAGATAATAACTTCCAGCAGTAGTAACTTGTGAAGCATTGTCATACCCTGTCGCCTTTGCCGTTTTGAAGTCTATTACCCAAGCACCACTTCCACTTGTCGTCTGGTTCACAAAAGCTCCCATAGAAGACGTGAAAGCTTCTTCATAAGGCAATGTCTTCACACCCTCGTCTTCTCCCGGTTTGTCGCCTCCTGCGGTAGCCTTTCCTTGCTGAACAGAGAAGTTCTTTACTTCCCATGTAGAGCCACTCACATTATTAGTATTATAATAGAATGCCAAGCGGATTGTCTTACCCATATATTCTGCAGGAATATCTATCTGACATTTTTCAAATGTAGTCCAATCGACACCTTCTGTATGCTTCCGGCAAAGCGGAGTCCAAGTAGCCGTAGAAGCCCCATCCGTATAATCGGTACTAATGAACAGCTGCTGATTATCATCAGATTTATTATATCTGAGTATATATTCGTATGACACGTAAGCTTCCGATACACCAGAAAGAGATATTTCCGGAGACACAAGATAATAGCTTCCAGCTGTAGTAAGCTTTGAAGCATTGTCATATCCCGTCGCTTTCGCTGTTTTGAAGTCAATTATCCACTCTCCACTTCCACTTGTCGTCTCACTCTTGAATCCACCAAGCGTCGTTTCAAATGCTTCAGAATAAGGGAGAGTCTTTACACCCTCGTCTTCACCTCCACCATTAGGATCATAATCGCCTTCACCTTCCACAACCAAGAAATTCTTCACTTCCCAAGTCGAAGCTTTAGCAGTCGTACTCTTATAGCGCAAAGCGACAGTTACGTTTCCTCCCATATACTTCTGCGGAATATTCACATTACCACTGCTATACCATGTATCCCAATCGCTTCCCTGCACAAGATTAAAATCAAGAGGTTCCCAAGTAGCTTCTCCCACTTTACCTTTTCCCTGATAGTCTGAACTTACAAGAAGCTGATGGTTTGCAGCTACTGTACTGGCAAGTGCATAGCGAAGGATATAATCAAAAGAGACATGCGCCGATGTCACCTCTGAAAAGTCCATCACAGGTGATACAAGCCAGCTTTCGGCATCATTATTTTCCTTTGTAGAAGAATCATATCCTGTCACCTGTGCACAGCTGTAACTAACTGCCCAATTATAATCAGCCACAGTTGTCACACTCTGGAAGCTACCAAGCGAAGTAGCGAAGCTCTCACTGAGAAGCACATCCGTTTCTGTACCACCACCATTATTATTAATCTCATACGGTGCCGGAATGTCTTCACAAGCTGTGAATGCAAAAGCTGCTGCCACCGCAAATATAAATGAAAAATGTTTTTTCATGTTTTGTATCTTTTTTATTGTTATTCTTTAATTGACAAACGGAAAAGCCGTTATTCCGTTTCAAGGTTCAACCTCTTCTTCTTCATTCTCCTGTATCGCAGGGAAAATATCATCTGTTGCACGAAGCTGAATTTGCCAGCTACTATAATAGCTGAGCAATCCGGTATAGCTTCTCTCGTCCTGTGGCATCACAAGAAATGCAATATCATTCTGTGTACTTGTACGCAAAGTGACATTCGTAGCCCCTACCCTAAGCGTCCTATCTACACCATAACCGGCATCCTGTTCTGCTTCAGGAGCAAAGATGGCAGTTCCGTCAGCTTCCGTCAACTTACCTTTCATCGTAACCAGCATAGGATAATTCATATAGTTCTTCTTGTCACTTGCTTTCAACCAAGCTTCATCCAACACCTTCGGTTGACATTCGGCACATGTCGGATCCGGTGCTCCCACAAGTTCTACATTTGTGCGACAAAGCTGAAACAACATCGGTCCAAGACGTAAATTTCCGCTACTTGTATAATAAGGTTGTCCAATCTTCGGCAATTTGCTATACACTCCGATATACAATCCTTTCAGATTTACCTTAACACGTTGTCCGAGCATGAAATAAGGATACAAGCAAGTGTTCTTGACACCGAGCACAATGGCCTGGTCGGTGCCATTCTCCTCATCAATGTCGCGCAACAAAAGTGTCTGATAAAGGTTGCCACTAATATCATTTGCAGCTACAACAGCCTCTATCACCACATCTTCCGTGATTTCTTCGAAAGCATTGCTTTGCGTGAAAAGCGACTTGTAAACTGACTTCAAGTCAGAGATACTGCTATTCACTTCTCCTACAGACACAGGACTGGTGACAAGCAGATTGTCCGTATTCGGTTCATCCGCATCATCCATACATGACGTAAACACACATAAAGTCATGCATCCTGCCATCATTATTGAAAATATTTTATTCATATTTATATATATGTTTCTTTTGATTCTTCAAACATCCCAAAGTTCAATTCTCAAAACCTGTAACCGACATTAAGGAATGCATTGATTGCATTCGCATAATAGTATTTGGAATTTTTCGAGAACTTATATGCTTTAGCCACACCAGTCTTATAGAAGTCGTCACGATTCTGCTCATAACCTCCTGTGCGCATGTTACAATTATTAGTTATATTGTTCACAGACAAGTTAATAGATATACTTCTGCCTTTCTTTAGCCGGATATATCTTCCAATAGAAGCATCGAGCATGAACCCACCTTTGAACTTTTCCTGATTCGCCGTGTAAGCGTCAATCAACTCACCTTCCTCACCAAACAGCACACCACCGTTTTCTTCAAGCTCTGCTTTAGTCACGTCAAAAACAGTGTTACCATCTTCATTGATACTGGAAGCTGTATAGTTGCCTATAACATTGCTGAGACGTCTGTACTGAGAAAAGCCGACATACACACGGTCATAATAGTTGAGGTTCATTCCAAAGAACCATCCATGCACATTATAATCCACTCCCACACTCACAGCAGTAAGCGGAGTACCTCCGACACGTATGCCATCAGCAATTACCCTGAGCGGCATAGTCTCATTAGTTACAGGATTCTTCCATGCGTTAAGTTCTGCATTGGTCTTTGAGTCCATACCTTCATAACTAATCTGGGCATAAGGGTTATTGATATATTTTGCCTCGCTTATTGTTCCAATAGCTTTAAACGAAAGATTGCTATTGACCTGATAGACCAAAGCAGCCTCAATTCCATAATGCTCCTTCTCTATTCCATTCATGGTAAGATAAGTAAAGCGCTCCTGCTGATCATTATAAAAGGCAGTCTGCTCCACCTGATTCTCAAACTTTGTATAATATCCAGAAATCTTACCCGAAAGATTTCCAAAACGGAACAAGTAGGAAAGTTCTGCACCAGTAATATCTTCCAGCGACAAATTATTCACAAAATTGTTCTGCATACGTGGAGCCACAAAGCTATTGCGTGCAAGCGGAGCCTGTTTGTTATATCCGAATGAAAGACTGACACGATGGTTTGCCATCAGACGATACATAGCGGAAATCTTTCCTCCTCCGCCCAAGAATCCGGCTGAACCACTCTTTCCGTATGAATTTTCCGGAGCACGACCGTTGCGCATCAGTCCGTCTCTCTCTATCGTCGTACCTTCAAGATGCGCTCCTGCCATCAAGCTGAAAGGACCTCCTGTATATTGATACTGTCCCCAAAGACGTGCTTTGTTTACAAATATATTATAGTTATATCCGAATTTGTCTCCTTCTCCGATACTACGGTTTGGATTATTGAGATCGTTCTGCGCCTCGACGCTCCAACGTCCATAGTCATTGGCTGCAAACTTGTCATAATCTGTATATCGAGTTCCGCCAAGCAAATCAGCCATTGTCTTATAGTGCATACCCTTTGTCGTATTCAGATATATTCCAAGGGCATATTTACCATCTTTGTCAAGATTATGAGTAAATGTAGAATTAAAAGCAAACACCATCTGGTCGTTATGTCTGCGCTCCTGATAATACAAAGCCTCTCCTCCGTTCTGCTCATTCACACGATTGACATAGTACATCCTGTCCCAGTTGATTTGCCTGTTCGCCTTATCAGAAGTCCAATAGTCAACCATATCATTATATTGATCTACGAGAAACGCATTTTCATGCAGATAGTCCGGATTATTCTTATCGAGATCATACACATCAAATACAGCACTCGGCAGATTCTTATAATAGTCGGGACGCGGGTCATACGCATCGCCGTTCCATCCGAGAGCCGTAGAACTATACATACTGTACTTAAATCCTGCCGAAGTAGAAAGCGTCTTCGTATAATCAATGTCCCAGTCCCATGTAGCTATCGCCGTAGGCTCAAAGTCTCTTACCACCCTCGAATTTCTCTTCTCACCGTTCTGATATCCCCAGTTCGGATTATAGTAATGAGAATTTGCAAGCCAATAGGCCTCCTCTGTTGAAGCTCCCTGCTGTGCACGCTCCGTAGGTGCTCCGAAAGTCACCAACGAAAGACTGTGGTTCTGATTAAAGCGTTTCTCTGCTGCCAAGAAATAGCTGAAGGAATTATAGAAAGTACCCTCTATCACTCCTTCATTTGCCCATCTGTAGCCCACACTGCCGGCAAATGCCCATCCGTTTTCCATCATACCTGTGGCAAAGGTATATATGCCTCTTGCCAGATAATTGCGATTACAGCCGGAAAGGGAAAGCTTGTTTCCTTGTGCAAACTGACTCGCACGCGCATTGATATTAGTCGCTCCACCTACTCCGGACATGCCAAAATTGTTGGCTTCAAATCCGGAAACACTCTCTCTGTTTCGAGTTGCATCATTCAAGCCTCCAATCATGCCATAGCTGAAACGTCCAAGTTCCATGTCGTTCAACATAAGTCCGTTCATGTAAGTCTGACTGTACATGTTGTCGTAAGCGCGAATCTGAAAGCGCATAGGACTGAACAAATAGCCCACATCAGAAAGATAAGGGTCGCTCTTCGACGACATAAGGGATGACACAGTCTGTGCCGCATCACCGTCTTCATCAAGCTGACTCTCGGTAAACGTGAAGTCGGCATTGTCGTTCAGGCTCAGGCTGTCAGTCTGATGCTGCGCCATCACTGCAATGGCAACGCACCATACCGCAAGCGTTAGTTTTACACCTTTATTCATATAATAACATTATTATTTGTATTACTTATTCCTAAATATTCGTTCATTTTTTGCAGAAGGGCATGGCAAAATAAAAGACATACCACTTCTTCAAACTGCAACACTCTTCCCAGAGTATTATATATACAAAAAGTGTACAATTATTCTGCAAAAATATAAAAAACATTCCTGCAAAAGAATAATCGCAAACAAAATAAACTCAATTATTAAAAGATTTCAATAAAAAAGCAACAATGTTATTCACTCATCCCCAAAGGGAGAGCGCATTCACAAAATTTTCAAAACGTAAATTTATCAGTCACAAAAAAGGGAGACCGAAATCTCCCTAATAAAAAAGCATTGTGACGGAAAATAAAATTTCATCATTTGTAATTTCACTATTTCAGTAACTCAACAACATCTTCCGGCAGCATGACATTACAGTCCTCATCTTTCTGACCATTTTTAAGGAATAATATCGGAACAATAGTATAACGCTTGGCAAACGGCAACAGCTTGGCTTTGCGGAGAAGTTCCGCCATAAGCTGCTTAACATTCTCTTGAGTAGTCCACTTGCATTCACCTATCAAGAGATACTTTTTGTCAAGCGACTCAGCCATCACATCAAACTCTATCCGCTCCGGTTTCTTATCCTCATTGAGCACAGAACCCCACCAACGTTTTGCCTTACCATAAATTACTCCGTCAACAAGATTTCCAGTAACGGCATCTCTACATAGTTTTTCCCATTGCAAACTCACATACTCCGTAAAATGGGTTTTCAAAGTCTGTTCTATGGGCAGACGGCGGTCAAGCTCTATAAATGAACGGTTAGGGACGACAAACTGATAGTAGAAAGCCATCAACGGATCTGCAATCTTGTAAAGGCTCTTCTTCGCATTCTTTTCGTCAACACCAAACGGTACGTCTTTTTCCAAGAATCCAAGATCAATAAGCTTCTTCAGAGGACGCGACAAATTAGTGGCCGGTTCGTTGCATCGTGCAGCAATTTCAGAAAGCCGATTTGCACCAGTACCTATATATGACATAATTGTCGAGGTCTTAACTACATCTTTTACATCATCCTGAAAAAGTTTTATCGGCTCTTCATAAAGAGTTCCATTTACGGAAAGGACATTGTGCCATAGAGCGTCATTAAGCGAAGTTCTGTTTTCTCTTAACTCCCAATAGCGTGGCACCCCACCCCACACAGAATATTCTTCAACAGTATGTACAGCATCAAGATTCAAAGCCTCTTGAATATAAGGCAAACGTATCGGAGCAAGTCTCATTATTTCATCAGCACGTCCATAAAGAGGCGCGGTAGAATCAAGAAACAATCCATACATCATATTCTGTGATGAACCACAAAGCACAAGATTATATTTCAGTTGCCTTTCATCAACCAGCTTCTGCAACACAGATGGCAATTCTGAAGATTGCTCCACAAGATAGGGAAATTCATCCAGACACAGGGTAAAACGCTTGTCTGTACGATAATTGACAGCACGAAACATCGATTTCCAATCCGGATATGTCAACTTATCGAAATCAGGAAACACTTGGGCTATCACTTTTGCAAGCAACGCTCTCTGGTGTTGTCCCTCTGAACGGTCTGCAAGAAAATAAACATCGTTGTCCGACAAAACTCTTTTGATAAGTGTTGATTTACCTAAGCGTCTGCGCCCATACATCACAACTAACGAAGATTTATCTCTCACAAGAGCATCCTTCAGACGTGCCGTTTCATCTGTTCTATCAACAAATTTCATATACTTTTTTATTATTATGCAGTGCAAACATAATGTTTTGGATACATAATTCAAAATTTCAAAACTATTTTTTTGTCTTTTTTCTTTACGAATATATTACAACTGGAAATTTTCAAGAAACTCTTGTCAAAATTTAGCCAGTAAATACATCCGCTTAAAACAACAAAAACATGCTTAAAACGCAGCTTTTCAATTTGACAAAATGATATTTTCGCCCAAAATGAAAATTTAACATTTAAAGCGATTTTTTGCCGAATCCGAAAAGACTGGATTTTTGGCACGAAGATAAGCTATTGATAATCAATAAAATAGAAAATTCATCAAAATACTCAGAAACATGCGTCGGACGCAATTTTTCGATGATTTTGAACACTCTGATAATTTCCTGATTATCAATACATTATATTCAAACTTTCTGTTTTTATCCTCAAATACCACTTTAAAGTCACTCATTTTTAAGTTTATGTCCAAACATTCTTTTAAAGCAGTAAATTATATACTTCTTAACATTTCACCCGGTCTCAACTGTCTTTTATTCTGAAGAATAGTGTGTTTTTATTTTCAGCGCGCTGTCGTCACATTTTCAGCGCACTGAAAATAAAAAAGCAGCACACAGCAAATAAAATTACAGTGCG
>JAGASY010000018.1 GCA_017621515.1 Bacteroidaceae bacterium | reverse complement strand
GCTGAAAATTTCTCCAATCTACTAAGCGCGTAAAATTGTAGCGCACTGAAAATAAAAAAACAGTGCGCTGGAAATTCGGCGACAGCGCGCTGAAAATTTGAAAACTTAGTAGTGTTTTTTCAAAAACTCTTCGCCGAAAATAAATAAATGTAAAAGAATCGCCTCGAAATGAAACACTATTTCACAATTTATAGAGCCTTCGGAAAATGCGCGTAGAATCCCCATTCTCTGAGAAAAGTTCAGCATGCTTCATTTTGGAGCGTGCCAGAGGGCTTAGGATTTTAACATTTGGCAAAATCAAAAAGAAAGTACAAAGGCGAAAAATTAATAAAATGAAAATCAAAAGTAATAGTATGGCTGTCATTTTGTCAAAACTGAATACCCCTCCAAAAAGCGATGTCAAAAAATTTTTTATGGAGGCTTTAGATGTGGGTTGCGGGCAGTCTGTAAATTAAAATGATTGTCGGTCGTTATAAAAAAGACGGATGCCGTTTTTCGCAAGCGGCATCCGTCTGATTTTAATGTTTTGTCAACTTTCTTTCTTACTTTAATTTACTTTTACTTTCTCATTTCAAAATCGAAATATTGCTAACTATAGCCACTATGGCTACCATTGTTGCAATTACAATTGTCATTGTTTCCATAACTAATCTTCTTACCTTTTATTAATACTTTGGGAGCTATGCTCCGTTTCTTTTCTTTACTTAATACTTATTTTTTTACAATCTTCTTACCTTAAATTACTACTTACCGAGTTTATAGTATGTTGTTTTCACCTATCCTAATCCATCTTTTACCCTTGCAAATCACCGGCATCGCTGTCGAAGTGTTAGTTTCCTGAAAAAATCTTCTACCTTTCACTAATCCTATCGGGAGCTTTTAACTCCTACTAAAACTTTTCCTTAACCTTTTTTTAAGACGTTGCAAAGGTATTGAGAGTGCATCATTCGTGCAATAAAAAGAGAGAGGTTTTGCTATAAAATCCCTTATTTATTGATTTACATCATGTGTTGTGTTCGCACACAGCACTGTTTTGGGCTAAAAACGGCCTTTTTATCTGTTTGAAGACACCTCTCTGCCAAATGCTCCAAACCATAGATATGAGAGACTGGAGAATCCATGCCGTTATAATATTGAATTGAGGACGAGAAGCAGGCATAAAACCGCCCTATGCAAAAGTGAGCATAGCACCCGTGCTTCAGTCTGGCTGAGACTGGCAGAATGAGGTGATGACATGGCAGAAATCGACTCCGGACAACACGTATTCTCAAATCTTTTTGCTATCTTCGCAAAATAAACCCAGACACATGTTTAACAAACTAATAGCAATAGAGCCGGTAAGCCTGACACCTCCGGCTGAAAAAGAGCTGCACTTGTGTGCAAAAGAAATTGTAATGTATTCCGACATTCCGCTGTCGGACGATGAAATAGTGGCACGTATTGGAGATGCCGATGCTGTGCTTCTGAGCTACACGTCGCACATCGGACAGTCTGTAATGGAACAATGTCCTAACATGAGGTATATAGGTATGTGCTGTTCGCTCTATTCGCCCGAAAGCGCCAATGTCGATATTCGCTATGCCGAAAAGCATGGAATCACGGTCACGGGCATACGTGACTATGGCGATGAGGGAGTGGTGGAATATGTTGTCAGCGAACTTGTCCGTTGTCTGCATGGTTTCGGACAAGAACCATGGTATGGCACTGCATGTGAAATAACAGGACTGAAAGTCGGTATTGTCGGTCTTGGCAAGTCTGGAGGCATGATTGCTGACGCGCTGAAATTTTTCGGAGCGGACATCGCCTATTTTGCGCGCTCCGAGAAGCAGACGGCGGCAGACAAGGGTTACCGCTTCATGCCGCTCGGCGAATTGCTGACGCAGAGTGATGTGGTGTTCTGCTGCCTCAACAAGAATACGGTATTGCTGCACGAGGAGGAGTTCAGACTGTTAGGTGACAAGAAGATACTTTTCAACACAGGACTGTCGCCGGCATGGGACGAACCGGCATTCACAAAATGGCTTAATGGCGACAATCTCTGCTTCTGTGACACTGTGGGTGCATTGGGAGGAGAGCATCTGACAAGTCATAAGCATGTCCGGTGTATGCAGGTGTCAACGGGGCGCACCGTCCAGGCTTTCGACCGACTGAGCGAGAAAGTTCTTGCCAACATTAAGAATTATCTACGGCAGCAATAGATAAAGGAAAAGAAATTCTGAAAAAAAGACGAATCGCTTTCTGTTTTCCCGGACTGTGCGGAAGAACAGAAAGCGATTTATTGTTGTATGCTATTCAGGTTGTCAAGAGAATACAACTGGTGACACTATATTCTGTAAAGTGTTCACGACCGACCATCCTGCAATCTCGGCAGTGGCACTATATACATCAATAACCGCATGTACCTGCTCGTTCTTTATCTCCACCCTCTGAGTGTCACCGACGAAGCCCGGAGTCGATTGCATTGACATCTTCATGTTCTCCGGTCCTACGGAAGCCAGTGAAGCTGCAACAGCCACATTTACCTTGGTGGGAAACAGTGCTATGGCTTCGGAGGCATTGCCCGAGAACACTACACGCTGTTCGTCCTGTAGTGCTTCATCATAGACGGCAGTGCCCTTCAGTGCATTCGGACCTTTCTCGTTGAAAAACTTCGCCGTAGCATTTCCCATAAGTGCGGCAGTGCGCAGGACGTCAAAGCCTCCGGTAGCTCCCGACACGACATACACCCGGGTGCCGTTTGCTCTTGCCGTCTCCATTACTTCATTATAGAAAACCGTGTCTGCCAACGCACCTATAGAGAGTGTCACTACAGAGGCACCGCCTTTTAATGCAGGCAATGCAAGTTCCTTCATTGCCATTGGCGATGCAGCCTCGACTACATAGTCGGGCTTCATGGCAAGTAGTTCCTCCAATGTCGTACAAACATTGCACTCGCCTCCGTTCCGGCGCATTTTCTCGGCTATACGCTCTGCTTTATCCGCTGTACGCGAATAGACTCCAACCAAATCATATTCAGGCAACAAGCCCTTGACGACTGCGTCGGAAACTATTCCGGCAAGTCGTCCACATCCGACAATAACTAATTTTTTCATTCGACAAAGATAGGCATTTAACTTGAAAGAAGAAACAATTCGGTTTCGTAATGACAAAGTGGCAGAAAACGGACGAGGTGGCAAGGGAAGGGTGTCAGACACAACATTTTTGTCAGTCGTCAGCTGGCACAACACATATTGCATCCATTGGTACGAATTTTGTATTATATGCAAATGTAGCGTCAACAAGCGCACAGAATATATTCACTGTGCCCTACGCAATATCATATAAGAACTAAAGACTAAAAAACAAAGAATAAGTTATGAACATTAAACCATTATCAGACAGAGTTTTGATTCTTCCGGCTCCGGCAGAGGAGAAGACAATTGGCGGCATTATCATTCCCGACACAGCAAAAGAGAAGCCTCTTCAGGGCGAAGTGGTGGCTGTCGGCAACGGTACGAAAGACGAAGAAATGATACTTAAGGCAGGCGACAAAGTTCTGTATGGAAAGTATGCAGGAACAGAGCTTGAGCATGAAGGTGTGAAATATCTGATTATGCGTCAGAGCGATGTTTTGGCTGTCTTGGCTTAATTATAGATAGATAAATCAATTTTTTAACGATTAAATTTTGAGGAAAATGGCAAAAGATTTGAAATTCAATATAGATGCACGCGAACAGTTGAAGCAGGGTGTCGATCAGTTGGCAAATGCTGTTAAGGTGACACTTGGTCCTAAGGGCAGAAACGTAATCATTGAAAAGAAGTTCGGTGCGCCGCACATCACAAAGGATGGTGTGACTGTAGCAAAAGAAATAGAACTTGCCGATGCATTTCAGAACACAGGCGCACAGCTTGTGAAGAGTGTGGCAAGCAAGACTGGCGACGATGCTGGTGACGGAACAACTACGGCAACAGTGCTTGCTCAGAGCATTTGCAGCGTAGGTCTTAAGAATGTGGCTGCCGGAGCTAACCCAATGGATTTGAAGCGTGGTATCGATAAGGCAGTGGCAAAAGTGGTTGCTCACATTAAGGAGCAGAGCGAGCAGGTTGGCGACAACTATGACAAGATTGAGCAGGTGGCTACTGTCAGTGCAAACAACGATCAGGAGATTGGTAAGCTGATTGCTGATGCAATGAAGAAGGTGTCGAAGGACGGTGTCATCACTATCGAGGAGGCAAAAGGACGTGACACTACAATTGGTGTAGTAGAAGGTATGCAGTTCGACCGTGGTTATCTTTCACCATATTTCGTGACAGATACAGAGAAGATGGAGTGCGTGATGGACAGTCCGCTTATCCTTATCTATGACAAGAAGATTTCTAACCTGAAGGAGTTCCTTCCGATTCTTGAGCCGGCAGTTCAGACAGGACGTCCTCTTCTTGTAATTGCTGAGGATATCGACAGTGAGGCTCTTACTACACTTGTGGTAAACCGTCTGCGTTCTCAGCTCAAGATTTGTGCAGTGAAAGCACCGGGCTTCGGAGACCGTCGCAAGGCTATGCTCGAAGACATTGCAATTCTTACCGGAGGTGTGGTTATCAGCGAAGAGAAGGGACTCAAGCTTGAACAGGCTACGGTGGAAATGCTCGGAAGCTGCGAGAAGGTGACTATCTCTAAGGACAACACGACTATTGTCGGTGGCAAGGGCGAGAAGCAGAACATTCAGGATCGTGTCAATCAGATTAAGGCTGAAATCAAGAATACTACTTCCGACTATGACAAGGAGAAGCTTCAGGAGCGTCTTGCTAAGCTTTCAGGTGGTGTAGCCGTTCTCTATGTCGGTGCTGCAAGCGAAGTTGAGATGAAAGAGAAGAAAGACCGTGTGGATGACGCTCTTTGTGCAACTCGTGCAGCTATTGAGGAAGGTACAATCCCTGGCGGTGGTGTAGCTCTTATCCGTGCCATCGAGGCTTTGGAAGGACTTGAAGGTGAGAATGCTGACGAGACTACAGGTATCAATATCATCAAGCGTGCCATCGAAGAGCCTCTCCGCCAGATTGTGGAGAATGCAGGAATGGAAGGTTCTGTGGTTGTGCAGAAAGTGCGCGAGGGCAAAGGCGACTTTGGATACAATGCTCGCAAGGACGCATACGAGAACATGCGCGAGAGCGGTATCATCGACCCTGCAAAGGTTACTCGTGTCGCTCTTGAAAATGCTGCATCCATTGCCGGCATGTTCCTTACCACAGAATGTGTAATCTGTGACAAGAAAGAGGACAAACCTGAAATGCCGGCACCGGGAATGGGCGGCATGGGAGGCATGATGTAATACCTTGGCGAAACTCAATTATGCAACATAAATAATCATATCTCGAAGAGCTCCTTGCGGCGAGTCCGCAAGAGGCTCTTCTTTGTTTGTAACCCACATGTTGCACATGACCTGATTTCACTGTAAAATATGGCGGTTTTGCAAAAAAATGGGAAAAAAGCATTTGCATCTGTATGTGGTTACAAAACAAAATTATTAACTTTGTACGCACACAATGCGATGTAGGGTGTCTTAGAATAGCATACAAGAGGGCTTGGAATATATCCGTAGCGGTTTTGTGCATACATTGTTGATATGATTGGATTTAAGACAGGAAACATCTAACAAAAATATAATCACTATTAATTCTTAACAAGATTATGGCAAATTTAGATTTGAGCAAGTACGGAATCACAGGTGTTACTGAGATTCTTCACAACCCTTCTTATGAAGTTCTTTTTGAGGAGGAAACAAAGGCTGGTCTCGAAGGATACGAGAAAGGTCAGGTTACAGAACTTGGTGCTGTGAATGTAATGACTGGTATCTACACCGGTCGTTCCCCTAAGGACAAGTTCATTGTAATGGATGAGAACTCAAAGAACACTGTATGGTGGACTTCTGATGAATATAAGAACGACAACAAACCTGCTTCAGAAGAGGCTTGGGCTGCTGTAAAGGAAATAGCAAAGAAAGAGCTTTCAAATAAGAAGCTTTATGTTGTTGATGGCTTCTGCGGTGCAAACAAGGACACTCGCATGGCTGTACGTTTCATCATGGAAGTTGCTTGGCAGGCTCATTTCGTTACTAACATGTTCATCCGTCCTTCAGAAGAGGAACTTGCAAACTTTGAACCAGACTTCATCGTTTACAACGCTTCAAAGGCAAAGGTTGAGAACTACAAGGAACTCGGACTCAACTCTGAGACTGCTGTTGTATTCAACATCACAAGCCGTGAGCAGGTTATCATCAACACTTGGTATGGTGGTGAAATGAAGAAGGGTATGTTCTCAATGATGAACTACTATCTTCCACTCAAGGGCATCGCTTCTATGCACTGCTCTGCTAACACTAACGAAAAGGGTGAGACTGCAATCTTCTTCGGTCTTTCTGGTACAGGTAAGACAACTCTTTCTACAGACCCTAAGCGTCAGCTTATCGGTGACGACGAGCACGGATGGGACGACAACGGCGTCTTCAACTTCGAAGGTGGTTGCTATGCTAAGGTTATTAAGCTTGACAAGGAGTCTGAACCAGACATTTACAATGCTATCAAGCGTAATGCTCTTCTTGAAAACGTTACAGTGGCAGAGGACGGAACAATCGATTTCGATGACAAGAGCGTAACAGAGAACACTCGTGTTTCTTATCCGATCAACCACATTGCAAATATCGTTAAGCCTATCTCTGCTGCTCCTGCTGCAAAGAATGTAATCTTCCTTTCTGCTGATGCTTTCGGTGTTCTTCCTCCAGTATCAATCCTTACTCCAGAGCAGACTAAGTATTACTTCCTTTCAGGATTCACAGCTAAACTTGCAGGTACAGAGCGCGGTATTACAGAGCCAACTCCTACATTCTCTGCATGTTTCGGTCAGGCATTCCTCGAACTCCACCCGACAAAGTATGCTGAAGAACTTGTTAAGAAGATGGAGAAGAGCGGTGCTAAGGCATACCTCGTAAACACAGGTTGGAACGGTACGGGCAAGCGTATTTCTATCCGTGATACTCGTGGTATCATTGACGCTATCCTCGACGGAAGCATCAAGACTGCTCCTACAAAGCAGATTCCTATGTTCAACTTCGAGGTTCCTACAGAACTCCCGGGTGTTGATCCTAAGATTCTTGACCCACGCGACACATACGCTGATGCAGCACAGTGGGAAGAGAAGGCTAAAGACCTTGCTGCTCGTTTCCAGAAGAACTTCGTTAAGTACTGTGGAAATGAGGCTGGAAAGGCTCTCGTAGCTGCTGGTCCTCAGCTCTAATATTTAATGTCAAACCGAGTGGCAGTCTATTGGCTGTTGCCTTATGATAGAACGGCATCCATATTGTTGTGGATGCCGTTTTTTTATTGCTTTTGGTCGTTACTTGTATTTTTGCGTTTACTTTTTTTATAATATTTGTGTTTTTTGTAATATTGCGTACAAAAGAGACATAATATAAGATAAAAAGACTATATTTGCAGACGAAAAATGAATATTCATATTAAAAAATATTTCTGTAATTTTACAAATAACAAATCGTCATGCGGATAAACAAACTTATGCTGGCAGCATCTGCTGCAACGTTTTCTTTGTTTTCGTGTATAAACAATGACTACGATCTGTCAGATATTGATACGACTGTAGGAGTGAACGCAAATGTAACAATTCCAGTGCAGATGGATGAAATTACTCTTCATAGCGTGCTTGATCTTGAAGAGGGAAGCCAAATCAAGGAGTTTAACGGTGAATATGCTGTTATCGAGGACGGTACATTCGAATCGGATAAAATAAATATCCCATCGTTTGTGATAAATAAACCGGTTGTTGAGTCTATCAATGATGTCATTGATGCTGAACATCATTATGATTTTGAGAATATTGCAGACCATTGGGGCACACATGGTATTCCTGCTGATGAGCGTCTGTTGAGTTTTGACTTATCCAAAACTGGTGAAACAGATATTCATTTTTCTACTGACGATGTGGATGAGTCTATTGTCAGCATCGATGAACTCGACTTTCGTACAGCAAAAATGGGATATGTGGAACTGACGATTGTTCTTCGTTTCTTGGGAGTAGAGCAGTATGTAAATGGGTTTTCTGTGGAGAACTTGATATTGAAGTTGCCGAAAGGACTACGATTTACTAATTTGAAAGACGGTGCTAAGTATGATGCAAGTACCGGAATACTTGAATATCCGTCACATCTTGCATCGGAAAAAAACAAAAAAGAGATATTCCTCGACCTTGTTGGAATTGATAATATTAAAGACGAAGACTTTCCCGAGGGTATTCTTGCTTTAAAGAAGAATGAAGTGACCGGAAAACAGGAATTTATATTTACAAGTGCCTGTCGGGTTATTGAAGGTTCTGCGGTTGTTTACGGCAGGAACTTGAATAATAATGTATCCCTTTCGGATTTGAAAAATATACAGAGCATTAATTATAAATGTGATATTACTTTCAATGGTGATATTGATGTGGAGGATTTCAGCGGACAGATTCAATACGAGGTGGAAGGTATTGACATCGATCCTGTAAGCATGAAAGATATTCCTGATGTATTGGATCAGACCGGCACAAATATAGCTTTGCATAATCCGCAGATATACATCCAGCTTAACAATCCACTTTATGATGACTATAATGTTTATGCCACAACAGGCCTGGAACTTGTCCCTCATCACAAGGGAGAGCAAAAAGCTAATGTTTTCCCTTCGTCGGAGATAAAAGTTGATGCTATTACGAATCAGTTCTGTCTGTCACCGGAAAAACCTACGAAGTATTATAATAGCAATGATGTCGGAAAAGATCTTATTCCAATTGATTTTAAAGATGCAGAATGGAATGTCTTTGCTAACTTGGGAAATGTGCTGAGCGGTGACAAATTGCCTGAGTCTATCGATATTAATGTGGTTGACCCAAAGATTCCTGTTCAGCCAGTTAAGAATTTCCGTCTGGGTGAGGACATCGATCCCGTGAAAGGAACATACGTGTTCTATGCTCCGCTTGCTTTGACTGATAAGTCGCATATTGCTTATACAGATACTATTGACGGATGGAACGATGAAGATGTGGATGCTATTATTATCAATGAGTTGATTCTTAATGCTGATGTGAAGTCGGATGTTCCTCTTAAGCTTAACCTTGAAGCGTTCCCGATAGATAAAGAGGGCGAGAAGATAGACAATGTGAAGGGTACGGCTGAGATTCCAGCAAATGCAGACAATGAACCAATCACTGTGAAGGTAGAAGGTAAGATTGAACATCTTGACGGAATCATCCTCAAGGCGACGGTAAATGTGGCAGATAACAATACTGTATCCCTCAAACCGGGACAGCATGTCGGGCTTACGAATCTTAAAGTGAAAGTGTCAGGCAGTTATATAAAGGAACTCTAATCAAGAAATAGTATATATCAATTATGAAACTTAATATAAAATCTACAATCGCTCTTTCTGCGTTAATGATATCCACTTCTGCTGCTGTGGCGCAGAATACGAACTCTGGATATTTTACGGACGGCTATCTTTATCGTCATGAGTTGAATCCGGCTTTGGGAAATAATCAGAATTATGTAGCCATGCCGGCTCTCGGTAACTTTAATGTGGCAATGAGGGGAAATCTTGCACTCAGTGATGTTCTTTATAATGTAAACGGTAAGACTACCACATTCCTTAATCCGAATGTAAGTGCCGGCGAATTTCTTAATAATATCGGTGACAAGAACCGTATAGGTCTTGATTTGAAACTTGAAGTCTTGTCTGCCGGATTCAAGGCATGGGGCGGATATAACACCATCGGCATCAATGTACGTTCAAATGTCAATACGGTTCTTCCGGGAGAACTTTTCCGTCTTGCAAAAGAAGGACTGCAAAACAAAACATACGACATCAAAGATTTCAGTGCTCATGCTGATGCCTACGTAGAATTGGCATTGGGTCATTCTCGCCAGCTGAACAAGCAGTGGCGCGTGGGTGGAACGCTCAAGTTCCTTCTTGGAGGTGCAAATCTTGATGCAAACTTCAATAAAGCTCAGCTTACTCTTGGTGAGGATGCGTGGACTGCAGTGACCAATGCCGAAATCCAGACAAGCATTAAAGGATTTACTTATATAGAAGAAACGAAGATGAGAGGTCCTGAAAATGAACAGACACCGCATACATACGTGAATGATATGGATGTAGATGGTGCCGGACTGAACGGTTTTGGTATGGCTGTTGACCTTGGTGCAGAGTTCAAACTGAATGATGACTGGAAGTTCAGTGCCGCTCTCCTCGACTTGGGTTTCATAAACTGGAGCAACAATGTGGTGGCTACAACTAACGGTGACAAACATTTCACCACCAATAATTATACTTTTAATGCTGACGATGATGCTTCCAACAGTTTTGAAAATGAACTTGACCGTTTGACAGAAGGATTAAGTGAACTGTATGAACTTAGAGATGCCGGCGATCAGGGTGGTCGTACAAAGATGTTGGGTGCCACTCTGAACCTTGGTGCCGAATATACTTTCCCGTATTACAAGAAACTTACTTTCGGATTGTTGAACAGCACTCGTATTCAGGGTAAATATAGCTGGACAGAGTTCCGACTTTCTGCCAATGTCGCTCCTGTGAAGAGTTTCTCTGCCGGAATGAACTTTGCAGCAGGTACATACGGTTGTGCTTTCGGATGGGTGTTGAACTATCATCCTAATGGTTTCAACCTTTTCCTTGGCATGGACCGTACAATGGGAAGTTTGGCAAAACAGGGAATACCTCTTTCCAGCAATGCAAGCGTAAACTTAGGTATAAACTTCCCTTTCTGATGAAATTTAGCTAAAATCACGGTTCTCTTTCTTAATAGGAGAGGGCTTGTATATGAGAACGAGGCTCAGGGCATTTCTGCCTGTGAGCCTCGTTTACGTTATTCCTCAGTCTTGGATTCCTTGAGAAAATCTAATATTGCTGTGTAATTAGGTTCGACAGTAATTTCCGGAACAAGCTGTGAGTAGGCAATCTTACCTTCCGGAGAAATGATGACCACGGCTCTTGCAAGCAGTCCGCGCATAGGGCCGTCTGCAATCATGACTCCATAATCTTCCCCGAAGGTATTTCCGCGCCGGAAACAAGACAACGGTATTACATTTTCAATGCCATTCACAGTGCAGAATCTCTTCTGTGCAAAAGGAAGGTCGCAAGAAATACAGAGTGTGATTACATTGCGGAATCCGGCAGTCATCTGGTTAAATTTACGTACACTCATTGCGCATACTTCTGTGTCAAGACTTGGAAAGATATTGAGCAGCAAAGTCTTTCCATATACGTCCGAGCGTGTAAATTCGGATAAATCACTACGTGTCAGTTGAAACTCTGGGGCTTTCATCCCCGGGGCGAGAAATCTTCCTATCAGCTGAATCGGGTTCTCCTTGAAGTTCGTACTCATATACTTGTATGTTTAGTGGTTATTGTTATGCTTCTGATAACAATATTCACTTTCTCTTTGTTCATGACTTCAAGTAATGTTTTTTAATGCTCAAACATTTGGCAGATACCATTCACCAGAACCACAGCTGTATTTACAGTACACACAGCTCGCAATATTCCGGAGGATTAGCACGAAGGATCTACAAATACAATATATGTATAAACAAAAACTAAAGTTTATGATACAACAGTGAAATTGTCACTGTACTGGAATACTTACTTTTGCAATAATAATCAAGACAAAAGTAATAATATAAAACACATTGTATCATGAAAAGATTTACTACGTTATTGACCGCCTTGTGTCTGTGCCTCGCTTCCATGGCATTCACCAAAGTGAACAAGTCCATTGAAATCACCGTGAACGGACTACAGCGTTCCTATTGGCTCTACGTACCGGACGGATGTCCGACAAATGCGCCGTTGGTCATCGCCATGCACGGCACAACAGGGCACAGCACTGACAACAGTCCGCGATTCAACGAGATTGCCGACAAGGAGAAATTTATCGTCGCCTATCCTCAGGGAAGGGAACTCTACTTCCCCGTGTTCGGAGGCAATGCCACAGGATGGGAGGCGACAGGCGAATACAGCGAGGATGTGGAGTTCATCAGGTCGGTCGTGACTGAGATAAGCGACAAGTACAAGGTGGACCGCAAGCGGGTGTATTGTTGCGGCTTCTCAAACGGAGGCATGAACACTTATTCGCTCACAAATTTCTGTACTGACATATTCGCGGCATTCGCTTCCATCAGTGGATTCCCCATCAACGAGTTTCATCACCGCCATGTGAGCGCATGCCCTGTTCCGTTCCTTCATATTCACGGCAAGGCGGATGATTTTGTGAAATACTCGCTCGTGCCTGCGGTCATAGACAACATGGTAGCCCGCAACGGAGCCTGCCCTGTGCCGGAGCGCACCTCCGTAGCTGGAAAATACGACAAGAATGTGTATGCCGCTCAGGATGGAGGATTCCCCGTCATTTTCTATGAAGTAGATGGCATGGGGCATAACGATTTCACAACAAACACAGAAGAGGGAAACTCCTCGCTCACCATGTGGAACTTCTTCAAACAGTACACACTCGACTCGCCATGCGACACGACACTGAAATGGAAGCCATGCATCGAGACTGAGAACTATGAGCCAAAGAAACATGGTTGGATTGTCAATGCCGCCACTGTACTGCTCATGTTCGGGCGCGACCAGAAGACGAGCGCGAACCAGAATGTCTATCGCTCTTTGCAGTTTACCGACGGCACATACAAGCTCTGCTTCAAATCGGAAGGAGAAGAAGGAACGAAACTCTCCGTAAAGCTCACAAAGCAAACTGGAAACCACAACAGCGTGATAGACCAAGACGTCACAGTGGGCGAGAATCACACTATTTTCTTCAAGGTTGACGACGGATGGGGCGAATATAGACTGACAATAAAGCGCCCTTCATCAAGCGATGTTGTGAAGATAACCGACATGGCCATCTACACAGCTACGGAAGAAGAGGCGACAGCCATTGAAACGGTAAAGAAAAGTCCCTGCAAAGGTATTACTGCTGTCTATTCACTGTGTGGAACTTTGCTGAGCTCCGTACAAAAAGGCTTGTGTATCGTTAAGTCGGAGGACGGAAGTGTAAGGAAAGTATTTAACAAGTAAAGAACGTATTCAATGCTTCCGCCGTATATATAATGTAAAAGGTGTAAAATCGAGCAGAAACAGTTTTGCCGCCTTGTGTTGATTTCAACATAAAGCAGCAAAACTGTTTTATTTTAAAAGACTGTGCCGCAAGCTCCGTTCAAAGGTTCTGAACGCACATTCAGAAGCTGTTTTAAAATAATTTGTTATAGCCATGCGGATGTCTTCGACAGATTAAGACATATTTTTTGAATTATTTTCTTAGCAGATTTTTATTGGAATGGGAACTTTATGGCAGTAAACAGAAGATAAGAAATTTCATTTTCAACCTCCCAAAACCTCACATCACTCCCAGCACAACCAAAGACAATGCCATTACAAGAACTACAATGGTATATATCCGCGTGAACTTTGTATCCGATAACACAATGTGATGACCTGCCACAATTACCGTAGGCAACAGCACAAGAGGAAACAAAGTGTCAAAATAACCTATCTGCAACGCAAGAAACAGGAAGCCCGCCATGCCGAACAGAATCACCACATTATATATTATTCTTGTACGCGTCTTGTCCTGATAGCTCTTCAAATAAAAATCAATAGTGCCCATAAAGAAGAGCAACAGAGAAAAAGAAGCCACTAATATGCGTTGTAACGATACAGAAGCATAGTCGCCCCATTCAAGTTGCACAATACCACTCACATGCTCAAGGAAAACGGAGGTACTGTCCATGCACACCGCACATCCTCCATAGAGCCAGTACGGCAGACAGATGCCTACCAACGAGGCGCAGAAACACCGCAATGACAACGAGCGGAAATGGACTTGCGCCGCCCAATAGAAGGGAATCATTAGCAACAACTTCGGGAAGACCAGTGAGGCGACTGACACATACATGTAAGTCAGGAACGTAATCCTTGTGTCACAATTCTGATAAGTGGAGAAGAGCGTGAAATATGACAACATCGACAGCAGCATCACGACATGTGCCGGCTGTATGACATGAAGAAAAACACTGGCAGTCAATAATACGGCGAGGAGACTGCTCAACATTCTGGAACTGACACGAAGCAACACATTGGTATTGTTCAGCTCCGCCATAAGATAAACAGCCAATGCGGCAAATGCCAGTCCTGTCGCCTGCCCCATCAGTCCTTCCACACAAGCAATGGGCAGATATGCCCATAATCCGTAATCGCTGACAGGAAGAAATGCCGTACCGGATATGCCTTCATACAGACCTGTCGCCCCACTGCCACCAAACCACCACAGCACACATGCGGCAATACTGACTACGGGCAGCGTGAATTTACTCGTTGTTATTATCCTCATATATAAAGCAGGGAAAGTAATTATACCATTATGAGGCTGCAAGGCACACGGTTGATTCCCGCTCCACCTGTCGGGACGAGCCGCCTTACAGCCTCATAATTCTCAGAATTGCAATTATAAGTCTTTTCCTATGTCAGAACGGAAATATTTCTTCTCAAATTCGATTTTCTGCGCCTCACCAAACGATTTGGCAAGTGCTTCCGCCTTGTCTTTGCCGTATGAGCTTACAGCTATGACTCTTCCGCCACTCGTTACGACTTGACCGTCCTTCTGCGATGTGCCGGCATGGAAGACAATGCTTCCCTCCACATTCTCTATGCCGCTGATAGGATAGCCCTTGCCGTATGCTTCGGGATAACCGCCGGAAACAAGCATGACACAGACTGCAGAGCGATCATCTATCTCCAGACTGCGCTGGTCAAGATTTCCTTCGGCAACTCCCTCAAAAAGCTCTACAATGTCGCTTTTCAGACGCAGCATCACCGTCTCTGTCTCCGGGTCGCCCATACGTACATTGTATTCTATCACCATCGGGTCGCCCGCCTTGGCACACGAATAATCCGCATTGACATTGATAAGCCCAAAGAAGATGAAACCTTTATAGTCAATACCGTCCTCTGCCAGACCTTCTACTGTCGGACGAATGATGCGCTCTTCCACCTTCTTCATCCACTCTTTGTCGGCAAACGGAACAGGAGACACGCTTCCCATACCGCCTGTGTTAAGTCCTGTATCGCCCTCACCGATACGCTTGTAGTCCTTCGCCTCCGGAAGAATCTTGTAATTCTTTCCGTCCGTAAGCACAAAGACCGAACATTCGATTCCGCTCAGGAACTCTTCGATGACGACTGTAGCACTGGCATTACCGAACATGCCTCCGAGCATATCTTTAAGTTCCTTCTTCGCCTCTTCAAGTGTCGGTACAATCAGCACACCCTTTCCGGCGCACAAGCCGTCAGCCTTCAAAACGTATGGAGCTTTCAGCGTCTCAAGGAAACGCATTCCCTCTTCTATGTTCGTACCGTTGAAAGCCCGGTATGCCGCAGTCGGGATATGGTGACGCTGCATGAATTCTTTTGCAAACTCCTTGCTGCCTTCAAGCACCGCGCCCTGTTTGGAAGGGCCTATCACCGGAATGTTCTTCAAAGCTTCGTCGTTCTTGAAGTAGTCATAGATTCCTTTTACCAAAGGATCCTCCGGTCCTACCACCACCATGTCTATATGATTTTCGACCACAAAAGCTTTTATGCCCTCAAAGTCGTCTGCTTTTATACATACATTTTCCGTTTCGGCAAAAGCATGTCCGCCAGTCCTGTCATTGGCTGAGATATTACATGTTCCGGCATTTCCCGGAGCCACAAAAAGTTTCTCTACCTTTTTGCTCTGCGCAATCTTCCAAGCAAGTGCATGCTCTCTTCCGCCACTGCCCAGCAATAATAGTTTCATATTCTTGTCTTTTTTATAGTTATTTGTTCTGTTCCCATGAGTCTGCAACAGATGCGGCATACCCGTCCGCCGTGTGCGGAGCCGGCATATTCCGTCCGCTCTGCAACCGGCATTCCTACCTCTTCAAGAAATCGTCGAAGTACCTTGATATGTGTTCTTCAAGATGCACGCGGTCAGTACCGAACATGTTATGTCCGTCGCCCGGATAAGTGAACAAATCGGGATGAGTGCCTGCATCTATGCTTGCACGGATGAACGAGAGTGTGTGCTGCGGCACACAAGTAGGGTCATTTCCGCCATAGATAATCAGCAGACGTCCTTTGAGATTCTTCGCCTTGCCTATCAGACTTGTGGATGCGTATCCCTCCGGATTTGTCTGAGGGGTATCCATATAGCGTTCTCCGTACATCACCTCATAATATTTCCAGTCGATTACCGGACCGCCAGCCACACCGACCTTGAACACATCAGGATAAGTGGTCATCAGACTTGTCGTCATATAGCCGCCATAGCTCCAGCCGTGTACACCGAGGCGGTCACCATCTACATACGGCAGCGACTTCAGGAACTCCACACCCTTTATCTGGTCTTTCATTTCCTCCACACCCAGATTGCGGAATGTAGCCTGTTCGAAGTCCAGACCCCTATGTTCGCTTCCACGGTTGTCAAGACAGAACATGACATAGCCGTTCTGCGCCATCCATATATCCAACCCTCTCACTCCCCAGTGGCGGGAAGCGTCGATGTTGTGAGCATGTGGACCTCCATAAACATAAACCACGGCAGGATATTTTTTTGTTGGATCAAAGTCGGTAGGCAGCACCAGACGATAGTAAAGGTCTGTCACTCCGTCGGCAGCCTTTATCGTTCCGGTTTTCATTTCCGGAACTTTATAGTCGTCCCACGGCTCACGTGCGTTCAGCACATTCAGAGCCTTTCCGCCGGCAGTCTGCACAATGTCGATACGACGTGCGAAGGACGGTGAAGAATAGTTGTCATACAGATACTTGCCCGACGGTGCAAGCACAGGATTATGCCATCCCTCCTTGCTGCCGAGAGCAGTGCGCTTGCCGTTCATGCCAACTGTCCAAACGGACTTGCCTATGACATCGGCCTCATTGCTCGTATAAACCACAGCTTTCTTAGCCGCATCAAAGCCCAGTACGTCCATCACTTCATATTTGCCCTTGGTCAACTGCGCCACAAGCTTACACTCTGTGCCCTTCCCGAGTTCGTACAGATAGATGTGATTATAGCCGTCCCTACGTGTCTGATAGATAAAGCACCTGTCATTCCAAGGCAAGAACTGTATCGGAGTCATCGGCTCCACATACTTCTCGTTCTTCTCTTCGAAGAGTGTTCCGAGCTTTTTCCCCGATGCGGCATCGTACGCAACCAGCTGTGCATGGTTCTGATCGCGGTTAAGCTCAATCATGTATATCTGTTTCTCATCGGGACTCCATGCGATATTCGTGAAATATCTGTCTGTCGAATCACCGGCATCAAGATATACGGTCTTGTCCGTTGCCGGGTTATACACTCCCACAGTCACTTTGTGGCTTGCCTCTCCTGCCATCGGATATTTGTCGGGAGCAAGAGACGCGCACCGAGTGGTAATGTCCACTTGAGGATAATCGGTCACCATGCTCTGGTCCATTCTGTAGAATGCCAGCAAATTTCCTTTGGGACTCCAGAATGTGCCTTTGGTTATGCCGAACTCGTCGCGATGGACACTCTCGCCATACACAATGTCATGGCAACCGTCTGTGCTGACAGTCTTAGCCTGACCGTCGGACGTGGTGACATACAGATTGTGGTCTATCACGTATGCCGCATTCCGCGATGCGGCATTCCAGTCCTGTCCCTGCGCACCTTTAGCCACAGCTTGCCTCCATTCCACTTTCTTCGCCTTCCAGTCTATAAGCATACGTTCCTTCGGAGTGGAGAGCATCACCAGTGTCTTGCCCGCGTATGGGAACTGTGCATAATACAAATGCTGGAGTTTCTCTTCTCCCATCACATTGTTTATATCATCGAGTGTGAACAGTGTTGTTTTCTTGCCGGACTTTTTGTCTATGACCGCACACTCCTCCATATCAAGCTGTACGCACTCATCGCCCCACCACTCCAGATACATGGTCTCCGGATAGAGATTGCGGAATGTCGCTCCGCCGGGAACGAGATCGTCAATCGTAAATAATTTAGTTCCTTGTGCCATTGTAATTGTCGAAAATGCCGTGAGCAATAAGACCGCCACAGCTCTTACAGTTCCTCTCATTGTTTTTGGTTCTATCTGAATTTATTGATAATAGTGCAAAGATACATCTTTTCAATTTGAGTGCAGTGGTTCTCCTCTGTTTTTATGTAAATTACGGTCAAAATCACGTGTCTGTTAATTTGTTCGGTGTTAATGCTATTCTTGCTATGAGTAGGTGTTTTCTATGGTATATCCACAGATTCTTCTGTCGAGTACATCCGCTAAAAGCAGTTGGAAACAGGCTAAAAACAGCATTTTTCGATTTGACAAAATGATATTTTCGCTCAAAATGAAAATTTAACACTTGAACCGATTTTTTGCCGATAACGAAGAGACGAAATTTCTGCTTTAAAGATAACTATTTGACAATCAGTAAAATACAAATTTTCTCAAAACGTTCAAAAAACACGGTCAGACGCAATTTTTCAGTTATTTTGAGCGTTCTGATAATTCGTTGATTACTAATGGATTACGGCTAAGCCTACCGTTTCCACCTCTAAATGCCGCCTAAAATCCATCTATTTTTAAGTTTTTGTTCGGGCACTCTTCCAAGATAGCGAGTTATACACTTCTTAACATTTTGACAAGAATCCGCTGTTTTTTTCTCTGTTTCCCAGTGCCTTTTCAAAAAATCTACGCTGAAAATTTCTCCAATCTACTAAGCGCGTAAAATTGTAGCGCACTGAAAATAAAAAAACAGTGCGCTGGAAATTCGGCGACAGCGCGCTGAAAAT
>JAGASY010000017.1 GCA_017621515.1 Bacteroidaceae bacterium | reverse complement strand
TTAATTGTTTGTATTATATTTTATAAAATACACATAAGAAAATCCAATTTTTCACAGAAAAAGTGTAATTTTTGATACATTTGTGCGTCTATATATTTAGAACACAAAAAAACAGACAAAACAAAATTGAAATGATTCATCTTAAAGGCATACACAAGACTTACAAAGGCGGAACATCCCTGCATGTACTGAAAGGAATAGACCTTGACATAGCAGAAGGGGAGTTCGTGGCTATCATGGGAGCTTCAGGTTCGGGAAAATCTACACTACTGAACATTCTCGGCATTCTGGACGATTATGACGAAGGAGAATACAGGCTTGCCGGCACTCCCATCAAACACCTGAGCGAGACACGCTCTGCCGAATATCGCAATCGTATGATTGGATTCATTTTTCAGTCGTTCAATCTCATTCCTTTTAAAGATGCTATGGAGAATGTCGCCCTCCCCTTGTTCTATCAAGGCATGGGACGTAGGAAGCGCAATGAGCTGGCACTTGAATATCTCGACAAGTTCGGTCTGAAAGAATGGGCACACCATCTTCCTAATGAATTGTCGGGCGGACAGAAACAAAGAGTGGCGATAGCCCGCGCACTAATCACCAAGCCCCGGATAATACTGGCAGATGAGCCTACGGGCGCACTCGACAGCAAAACCTCTATCGAGGTGATGCAGATTCTGAAAGAACTTCACAAACAGGGAATGACCATTATTGTCGTCACGCATGAAAGCGGAGTGGCCTATCAGACGGAGAAGATTGTGCATCTGAAGGACGGTGTGATAGAACGTATCGAAGAAAATATTAATCCAGACGCGTCACCTTTCGGAGTGAATGGTATCATGAAATAGAACACAGATGTTAGACACACTACAAGAAATATGGGGCGCTGTGATGCGCAACAAACTGCGTACCATAGCCACAGGCTTCGCAATTGCAGGAGGTATATTTCTGCTCATCGTACTGCTCGGGGCAGGCAACGGCATCATACATACATTCGACCACAATAGCGAAAGATTTGCCCTCGATGCCGTACATATTTACGGAGGCTATACCTCAATGCCTTTTGAGGGAATAAAAGATGGAAGAAGAATAAGGATAGACACACGAGACGGGCAGATGGCAGAACAAAGTTTCAAGAGCACTGTCGTTGCCACCTCGCCCACAATCGAACACCTTGTACTCTCTGTTTCTGCGGGAGACCGTTCTTGTCTCAATGTCAATCTTACGGGAGTATATCCCACTCATGCCCGAGTGGATGTAATCAAGATGGTTCGCGGACGGTTCATCAATGAACTTGACATAAAGGGAAAGCGAAAAGTAGTGGTCATAGACGAGAAGGCGGAGAAGAACCTTTTTAAAAGGGGGAAAACGGCAGTCGGCAATGTCGTCAAGATTGATAATATTGTCTATAAGATAGTAGGTATCAAAGAGAACAACTCCATGTTCGGTTCTTCAGAGTTTTACATACCTTTCACAACCATGCAAACGATTTATGGACGAGGAGAGTTCATCGACGAACTTACTCTGAAAGTAAAGGGACTCGACACAGAGGAGAAGAACGACAACTTTGTCAGCGATTACAGGAAAGCCACAGGAAGACTTCACAATTTCAATCCGGAAGACAAGAGTGCTATTTGGATATGGAATGCTGCATCGGACAACGTGAGCATGTCCACGACAAAGAATATATTGCACACTTCATTCTGGATACTCGGTCTGCTCACGTTGTTGAGTGGTGTGGTGGGTGTGAGCAACATCATGCTTATCACCGTAAAAGAACGTACCCATGAGTTTGGCATACGCAAGGCTCTCGGTGCAAAACCGTGGAGCATCATTCGTATGGTCATACTTGAAAGTATTCTCATCACGACTTTTTTCGGCTATATAGGAATGGTGTGCGGAGTGGGATTCTGCGAATATATGGATGCCACGGCAGGCAACCGTGTCATGGATATAGGAGTGTGGCAGCAAGAATATTTCATAGACCCGACAGTGGATGTCAGAACCTGCATACAAGCCACTCTGGTCATGATTATCTCCGGTGCGCTTGCCGGATTCTTCCCTGCCCGAAAGGCAGCGAAAGTGAAACCGATAGAAGCATTAAGGGCAAACTGAGAAGGTGGTAAGTAATCAGGCTATTTTTTTAAGAACAAGAAATAAAGATGAAAAATTATATACGTTTCGACAGCGACCAGTGGGAGGAGATTTTCGATTCCCTGCTACGCAACAAAACCCGTTCATTTCTTACCGCATTCGGTATCTTCTGGGGCATATTCATGCTTGTGTTGCTCATCGGAGGCGGCAAGGGGCTTGAATCGACACTCGCACAGAACTTTGCCGGATTTGCAACCAACTCAGGATTTATAGCAGCGAATACGACCAGCGAACCTTACAAAGGATTCAAAAAAGGAAGAGGATGGAATCTTGAGACTTCCGATGTTGACCGCATACGTGCCATTGTTCCTGAGGTGGAAGTAATCACACCATCAGTCAGCAATTGGAGCGCAAAAGCCAAACACCATACAAAGGCAATGTCTGTAACTGTAAAAGGGGTTTATCCGGATTATTCTGTTATCGACGATCCTAAAATAAGCCACGGAAGAGACCTCAATCATACGGATATAGCAGCCAAACGCAAGGTTTGTGTCATCGGAAAGCGTATTGTCGAAGAACTTTTTCCGGACAGCCAAGAAGACGTTTGCGGAAAATTCATTGAAGTGGATGGGATATATTATAAGGTGGTAGGAATAAGCGGTCTGAGCGGAAACGGAATCAACATCAACAGCAATCCGCTTACAACTGTCACTATTCCGTTCACCACCATGCAACAGACATACAACCGAGGCAAAGTTGTGGATATGCTGTGTTTTACGGTGCGTCCCGGATTTAAAGTCTCAAAAGTGCAGGACAAGATTGAAGAGGTTATCAAACGCAATCATATCATCAGCCCCGACGACACCCAGGCAGTGATAAAAGTGAATGCAGAGGCGATGTTCGGAATGGTAGAAAGCTTGTTCGGCGGCATCAGTATTCTGGTATGGATGATAGGACTCGGTACACTGTTGTCGGGAGCTATAGGTGTGAGCAATATCATGATGGTGACGGTGAAAGAACGCACCTCTGAAATAGGAATACGAAGAGCCATCGGTGCAACCCCTCTTGACATTCTGGTTCAGATAATCAGTGAAAGCGTCGTGTTGACACTTCTTGCCGGAATGAGCGGCATCACACTTGCAGTCATGTCGCTTCAAGGCATAGAGAGTGTTGTCAAGACGGATGTGCCTGAAGCACATTTTCAGATTACATTCTCTTTGGCTGTCGGTGCGGCTCTGATGCTCTCCTTATTAGGAATCGTTGCCGGACTGGCACCGGCATACAGAGCTATGAGCATCAGACCTGTGGAGGCAATGAGAGATGAATAAAGCACGAATCCATGAGATAATTAATTTACAAACGAATAAAAAAACAAAAAATAATATACAATGAAGAAATTCTTGAAATGGACTGCAATAGTGGCAGTCGGAGCAGTTTTTATCGGAACATTCGTTTTCCTTTACAACAAATCACAGACAAAACCGGTTGAATATGAGGTGAATGTGTCTGAAGTGTGCGACATCAAAAAGACTACTATCATCACAGGAAAGGTTGAACCTCGGGATGAAGTTAATATCAAGCCGCAAATATCGGGCATCATTGCGGAACTGTATAAGGAAGCAGGACAAACGGTGAAGAAGGACGAGGTGATTGCAAAGGTGAAAGTAATACCGGACATGGGTAGTCTCAGTTCTGCGGAAAACAGGGTACATCTGGCGGAAATATCCCTGAAACAGGCACGAACAGACTTTGAACGTATGGAAAAACTCTATGCGGAAAAGGTAGTGAGTGCGGAAGAATATGAGAACAGTGAGGTGAAGTTGCGTCAGGCAGAAGCCGAAATGAGCAATGCAAAAGACGCGCTCAACATTGTCCTTGAAGGTATATCACTCAGCAATGCAAACATGAGTACGACGCTCATACGCTCTACTATTGACGGACTTATACTTGACATTCCAGTGAAGGTGGGTAATTCGGTCATCCTCAGTAACTCATTCAACGATGGAACCACCATTGCCACAGTGGCAAATATGTCAGACCTCATATTCAAGGGAAAAATAGATGAGACGGAAGTGGGAAGAGTACATGAGAACATGCCTGTGAAAATCACAGTAGGAGCCTTGCAGGACATCAGTCTTTCTGCCACTCTGGAATATATCTCACCAAAAGGAACAGAGGAAAACGGAGCTAATCAGTTTGAAATAAAAGCTGCAATAAATTTGCCGGACAGTATGGCTATACGTTCAGGATACAGTGCAAATGCGGAGATTGTACTTGAACATGCGGAAAAAGTGATTGCTATTCCGGAATCATCTTTGGAATTTAGCGGAGACAGTACATTCATATATGTACTTACCGACAGTATTCCGGAACAGAAATTTGTCAAGCGTAACGTAGTCACAGGAATAAGCGACGGCATGAAGATTGAGATAAAAAGCGGTGTAAAAGCTAATGAAAAAATACGAGGAATAGAAAAGAAATGACACACAGAAATAAAACATATCTGCTTGCCCTGTTTCTGACAACAGTCTGTCAGGGGGGCAGTGCCCAAGAAACATGGGATTTGAAACGCTGTATTGAACACGCATTGTCTGAGAATATACAAATAAAACAACAAGAGAACGCATTGGAAAACAGGCGCAACTCATTGAGTACAGCCAAGAACAGCAGACTTCCCAACTTGTCGGCTTCCGCCAATCAAAGTTTTAATTTCGGACGCGGACTTACAATGGATAACACGTATGCCAATCGTAACACACAGAGCACAAGTTTTAGTCTCAGTACGGATGTACCGCTTTTCACCGGAGGTCAGATAACAAACGAAATCAGAGTACGAAAGCTTGACCTCATGGCGGCAGCGGCAGATTTGGAGAAAGCACGTGAAAGCATCAGCATACAAGTTACGTCTCTTTATCTGGAAGCGCTATACCAAAAAGCACTTCTCGACGTGGCATATCGTCAACAGGAATTTAGTAAGATGCAACTCCACAGGATACATGCGCTTTATGACAACGGGAAGCGGTCGGACTCTGAACTTGCCGAAGCTGAAGCTACAGCAGCCAACGATGCTCTGTCTGTCACATTACAAGAAAATGCCGTACAGCTTGCATTACTGGATCTTTCCCAGCTTCTTGAACTTCCTACTCCGGAAAAGTTTGATATAGTACGACCGGAAGATTCCTTACAAGAAATCAAGATAAAAGATGTCACACTTGTTTCGCCGGACGAAATATTTGTAGAAGCTTCATTAAACAAACCTCAGATTCTGGCAGAACAATACCGTTTGGAGAGTGCAGAGAAAAACATCAATGTAGCACGGAGCGGACTGTTTCCTTCTATTCATTTGGGAGCAGGTCTTGGCAGTAACTATTATAAGACTTCTGGATTTACGGCTCCGTCTTTCGGTTCTCAGATGAGAGATAACTTCAATAAATCTATAGGAATCTCTTTGTCCATACCTATTTTCAATCGTTTTGCCACACGAAACAACATACGAGCAGCACGTCTTCAGTTCCGTTCCCAGCAGCTTCAACTTGAAGATGTCCGTAAAAGTTTATACAAAGAAATTCAACAGGCATACTATAATGCAGTGGCTGCTCAAAAGCAATGTATGTCAAGCAAAACAGCAGAAGAAGCAAGCTACAGTTCATTTGTCCTGATGAGTCGCAAATATGAAAACGGGAAAGCCAATGCAACTGAATATCAGGAATCCAAAACCAAATACATGAAATCTGTGTCAGAACATCTACAAGCCAAATACACTTTTATTTTCAGACACATGATTCTCAATTTTTATAGAGGAATCGCCTTATATTAAGCATAAATGACTATCTTTGCCCATAAATAGTAACTTTTATATTCAAAAGCACTCAAAAAATGAATAAAATGACAAAGAGATTCATCCTACCGGAAGACGAAATACCGATGCAGTGGTATAACATTCAGGCAGAAATGCCCAACAAACCAATGCTCCCACTCAACCCTAAAACCAAGACCCCATTAAAAGCAGAAGATTTGTATCCGATTTTCTCGGAAGAAGTGTCCAGACAAGAACTGAACACAACGGATATATGGATAGATATTCCGGAGGAGGTACGTGAAATGTACAAATATTATCGCAGCACTCCGCTTGTACGTGCATACGGTTTGGAAAAAGCTCTGGGAACACCGGCTCACATATATTTCAAGAACGAGAGTGTAAGTCCTATAGGCTCGCACAAACTAAATTCGGCTTTGACACAGGCCTATTACTGTAAAAAGGAAGGTGTGACCAATGTCACTACCGAAACCGGTGCAGGACAATGGGGAGCAGCATTGTCGTATGCAGCAAAGGTTTTCGGTCTGGAAGCTGCGGTCTATCAGGTGAAGATAAGCTATAACCAAAAGCCGTACAGACGAAGCATCATGCAGACGTTTGGTGCACAGGTGACCCCTTCGCCTTCAATGTCCACTCGCGCTGGAAAAGATATTCTGACTCGTGAACCAAACTGTCAGGGTTCTCTTGGAACAGCCATATCAGAAGCCATAGAATTGGCAACCATGACTCCTAACTGCAAATATACTCTTGGTTCTGTGCTCAATCATGTTACACTCCATCAGACCGTCATCGGACTTGAAGCGGAAAAGCAGATGGCAATGGCAGGAGAATATCCGGATATGGTTATTGCCTGCTTCGGCGGAGGCTCAAACTTCGGTGGTATTGCATTCCCATTTATGAGACACAATATAAATGAGGGAAAAAAGACTCGCTTCATTGCTGCCGAACCGGCATCATGTCCAAAACTGACAAGAGGTGTATTCCGTTATGACTTCGGCGATGAAGCCGGATATACCCCGCTCTTGCCAATGTTCACTCTCGGACACAATTTCATGCCGGCTAATATTCATGCTGGTGGCTTGCGCTATCACGGAGCCGGTACAATTGTCAGCCAACTTCTTAAAGATAATCTTATGGAAGCTGTGGATATTCAGCAGCTCGAATCATTTGATGCAGGAATGATATTCGCACGTGCAGAGGGAATCATACCGGCACCAGAGTCTTGTCATGCCATCGCAGCCACAATCAGAGAAGCAAACAAGTGTAAAGAAACAGGAGAGGAGAAAGTTATTTTGTTTAACCTTTCCGGTCACGGACTTATTGATATGGCTTCATACGACATGTATCTCAGCGGCAGTTTACAGAACTACGAGGTTACAGACGAGGTTGTTAATAAGAATATAAGCGAACTTGACAGCATAAATATTTAGTTATGAGAGGCATTGACCGTCTGATAGAAATCTCGCAGGAACTTCGAGGCATGGCACAAACCGGACTGTGTTATGATACGGACGATTACCAGCGTGAGCGTTATAACAACATGCTTGCGCTCAGCAATGAAATGCTACATATCATAACAGAACTTACTACCGAAGAAATTTCGTCTTCATTCAATCTGCTCAAAGAATATGCTACACCTAAAGTCGATGTACGTGCAGTCGTATTCCATAACAGTAAACGCGAGATTCTATTGTCCCATGAGAAATGTGACAACAAATGGGCACTGCCGGGAGGTTGGAGTGATGTCGGTGAAACACCGTCACAGTCCACTGTCAAAGAAGCATGGGAGGAAGCAGGCCTGAAAGTAACTCCTGTCCGTCTGCTGATGCTGCTCGATTACCGCAAGTGGAATTATCCTCCGACAAATCTTCCTATATATAAACTTTTCATACTTTGCAAAGCCGATGACTCAGATATTCAGAATTATCACAGTCACGAAGCATTTGATATTCTTGGCAGCGGATTTTTCTCTCGTGATGCAATACCACCGCTTTCAACAGGAAGGACAAGTATGGAACAGATTGATTTATTATTTGATTTTTATGACAACCCGGAAAAAGAAGCTATAATAGATTAAAAGAACACAGAAGCGCTATACACAAGAAGCCGCCTCAATCAAAATGTTTGGTTGAGGCGGCTTTTATTGTATTATAAGACCTGTCAAAATAAATTATAAGTACTAATAAGGGCTATATGTAGAGTCACAAGAGTGTGTATCCACTACAGATATGCCCCACTCTATCTTTAATTTATTCGTTGTCTGGCAAATCAATCTTCAAAGCCAGTTCATCAAGTTGTTTCTGATCGATTGCAGCAGGAGCATCAAGCATCACATCGCGTCCGCTATTGTTCTTCGGGAACGCAATGCAGTCGCGTATAGAATCAAGACCCGCAAAAATACTTACCCAACGGTCAAGACCGTATGCAAGCCCTCCATGAGGAGGAGCACCATACTTAAAGGCATTCATGAGGAAACCGAACTGTTCCTGTGCACGTTCAGGAGTAAATCCGAGAATTTCGAACATTTTCGCCTGAAGCTTAGGGTCATGGATACGGATAGAACCTCCACCTACTTCAATACCATTGCATACCATATCGTAGGCATCGGCACGTACAGCTGCCGGATTAGTATCAAGCAGTTCTATATCTTCGTCCATCGGATGTGTAAACGGATGGTGCATTGCCATCAACCTGCCTTCTTCCTCACTCCACTCGAACATAGGAAACTCTGTGACCCAAAGAAGAGCAAACTTATTCTTGTCGCGAAGTTCGAGACGATTTCCCATCTCAAGACGAAGTTCACAAAGCTGTTTGCGAGTCTTCATCGCATCGTCACCACTAAGGATAAGTATCAAGTCTCCCGGATTTGCCTGCATCTTATCTTTCAATTTTCCAAGTACCTCCTGACTATAGAACTTGTCAACACTGGACTTTACAGTTCCGTCTTCCTGTACTCGCGCATATACAAGCCCTTTGGCTCCAATCTGCGGACGCTTAACGAAATCTGTCAGTTGGTCAATCTGTTTGCGAGTGTATGCAGCACAACCCGGAGCGCATATACCGCCTATATATTCGGCAGAATCAAACACAGCAAACTCACCGGTTCCTTTAAGCACATCCATGAGTTCGACAAATTCCATACCGAAACGCATGTCAGGTTTGTCGCTACCAAATCTGCGCATAGCTTCAGCCCAAGGCAAACGCAGGAACGGTTCGTTCAATTCCACACCACGAAGCTCCTTGAACAAGTGCTTTGCCATTCCCTCAAAAGTCTGTATAATGTCCTCTTGAGTCACAAAGCTCATTTCACAGTCAATCTGTGTGAACTCTGGCTGACGATCCGCTCTCAAGTCCTCATCCCTGAAGCACTTGACAATCTGAAAATATCTGTCGAAGCCAGCCACCATAAGCAACTGTTTCAGTGTCTGAGGGCTTTGTGGAAGTGCATAGAACTGTCCCGGATTCATACGAGAAGGCACAACAAAGTCGCGTGCGCCTTCCGGTGTAGAACCGATGAGCATTGGTGTCTCCACCTCAAGAAAACCAAGATTAGACAAATAGTTGCGCACTTCAATGCACATCTTATGGCGCAGTTCCAGATTCTGACGAACACAAGAACGACGCAAGTCAAGATAACGATATTTCATACGAATATCATCACCGCCGTCACTGTTGTCTTCTATTGTAAACGGAGGAACCTCAGAGGCATTGAGCTGGTTCAGTTCACTGACAATAATTTCGATATCGCCTGTCGGCAGATTCTCATTCTTGCTGTAACGTTCATTTACTGTGCCGGTAATCTGCACAACATACTCGCGTCCAAGTTTATTGGCGCGTCCACAAAGTTCGGCATCAACCTCTTCATTGAATACAAGCTGTGTAATACCATAGCGGTCACGCAAATCGACGAAAGTCATACCTCCCATCTTGCGTACACGCTGCACCCATCCGGCAAGTGTTACTGTCTGTCCGGCATTACTAAGGCGGAGTTCTCCGCATGTGTGTGTTCTGTACATATATTTATTGTTTTTGCATTTATTTTCGTTTCCAATTCGCAAAGTTACTATATTTTTTTGAGTTTTCACATTTACAAGAGAAATGATTTGAAACGCAGAATCCCATGTCGTCAATCAGCAGCATAATCAGAACGGCAGTCCTACTGCAAAATGGAAAGCAAAATCCCGTCCAAAGTCAGGATGTATCAAAGGATATTTCCCCTTTCCCCTATATGCAGGATTGACGGCCTTCATACCTCCATCAAATCTGAGAATGAAAAAGTCAAGATTAACCCTGAAGCCGATTCCATAGCTTACGGCAATCTGCTTGTAGAACTCGTCAAACTTGAATGCTCCTCCCGGTTGATCCTTGTAATCACGGATTGTCCATATATTTCCGGCATCCACGAACAAAGCACCGTTGATTTTCCAGAACAGGAAAGCCCTATACTCCAGACTAAAATCCAATTTTATATCTCCCGACTGGTTGATAAAGTTGATACCTTTATCGCTACCCGAATAAGCACCGGGACCCAACGAGCGCACAGACCATCCACGCACACTGTTGGCACCTCCTGCAAAATATCTCTTCTCAAAAGGAAGAATCTTGGAATTGCCATACGGATATGCCACTCCAAGAACAGCATGAAAGGCAACAGAGTTATTCTTGTCTATCCTCACACTGCGTGCATAATCCAAATCGCCCTTTACATACTGTGCGTATGCAATGCCGCAGAATGTATATTGCCCCTCCGCATTACGCTCGCCGTCAACAAGCGATGTAATTCCATTCAGCACATTTCCAGAGGTCTCGATATTAGCTCTGAAAGTATAAGCATTCTTGCCATACGTAGTAGCGGCATTGCCAAGAGAATTGTAGGTGTAAGTATAGCCGAGCTTAGTTATGAGCAAATTCTCGTAGTTATATTTCAATATGGCATTCGTCTTGCCAAGAGAATCAAGATACTGGTCTTTGAAAGTCTTTGACATCCACGGCATATACACATAATTTATTTCGAGGAGGTCGAAACGGTGAGAAATATGCTGATTGCGGCTGCTCCAACGATACCTCCATGCCGCCGTAAGCACTCTTCGCTTAAACTCCGGACGGTTCTGCCTGTTATATTGAAGCGAGATTTCAGAGGTCGCATTATGCCCCGCTCCCCAGTTTCGGTTGACAAAAGGAAGAAGAAACATCGGGAAGTTAAGTCTCACCTCGCCACCAAGTTCCGTATAGTTGTGCCCTTCATATCCGTCAAGTCCTGTAATAGCCTCGTATGCACCACGCAACTTCAACGTCAATGTCTCCGAACCCCGGAAAAGATTCTTGTGCTGCAATGATGCAGAAGCTGCCGCACCCAAATCGCCGTCCGAGTTTGTACCTTCTATATCAAAACTCACAGAATACGGGCGACTGTGATTCACGATGATACGGCAATCAAGCGTGTCCGTGCCCTCACGTTCCACAAGCCGGACATTAGAATAGGACACGGCTTGCAAACGTGTGAAGTTGGAATATGTACGGTGCAACTTACTTTCGCTATAAAGTTCACCACTCCCGAACATCGTATTTGACGTGAGAAGATTTGGGCGGAAATACAGTTTGTTATTATACAGAATCTTGGCACCGTTATGAATCACGCTGTCTATATGAAGTTCCGTAGAAGTAATGTCTGACAGATATTTAATCTCGCCAATTCTGAACTGACGATGGTTCTCCGGACGAGAATGTCCGTTCTCAAGATGCAGTTTCACATTGATGGTTATATCCACCTCCGTACTCCCGGAACAGGTGTCGGCAGTGAATGTAATGTAATCCTTATTGAATTTATAATATCCCATGTTCTTCAGCATCGTAGTGATGCGAGAGCGTTCCTCATCAATCTGATTGACATTGAACGGCATTCCGGCTCTCAACAAAGAGTTTACCGTATCATTTCTGCAAATGATTTCATACAATTTCGCATCAGCCACATTTCTTCTGACATTGCGTATGGAATATCTTTCACCAAGATGTACGATATATCCCAATGACAAGATTTTTCCCGTAAAGCTTTCATCCAAGTCCACCTCAGCATTCATATACCCTTCATTGACCAACATCAGCCGCATGTCTTCCTTGGACTTCCTCGACAACGTATGGTCATAAACCACCGGAGCTTCTCCAAGTTTACGGAAAAACTTACACTTCCAGCTTGTTGTGTCAGTTCCTGACAAACAATAAAGTTTCATCGGAACTTTCGCTCCGAACCATTTCGTATTTGGAGTCTGACGTATGTAATCAGTCAGAGCATATTCTTTAATCGCCTTATCATTATCCGATGTGACCTTGATTTCCTTCAGGTAGAAATAATCGTCTTCTATGTATTTGCTTACGGAACAAGAACATAAAAGAGCAAGGACAAATATAATTAAAGCAATGTATAGGATATTCTTTCCCATCTGTATTCTCAAATTTAGTGTAAAGATACATCGTTTGACAATAAAAGACAAGAAAAAGGGCATAAACACATACTTTTATCCGATAAAGAACTTTCATAATGAAAAATGATTTGTAGATTTGCGGCATGATAAGCAAGAATAAAATTAAATACATACATTCGCTTGAACTGAAAAAAAAGCGGAAAGAAGAGAATGCATTTGTGGCTGAAGGTCCCAAACTTATAGACGAACTTATCGGTCACTTTGAATGTCTCTACATTGCATCCACAGCCGAATGGGCAGAAGAAAACCGGGAGCTGACGGAAACATATCCGATAGACATTGTAACAGAAGAAGAACTCAGAAAAATAAGTTTTCTGGATACACCTCAGAAAGTTCTTGCCGTATTCCGACAGCATGAACACTCGTTCACTCCTGCTATTATTGAAAAGAATCTTTGCATTGCCATTGACGGAGTACAGAATCCGGGAAATTTAGGCACAATCATACGTCTTGCCGACTGGTTTGGAATAGAACACATATTTTGTTCCAAGTCTTCTGCCGACATCTATAATCCCAAAACGGTACAAGCCACAATGGGAGGTATGGCAAGGGTATGCATACACTATTGCGACTTGCCGGAACTCATCCGTTCTCTACCTTCCGACACTCCGGTCTATGGCACGTTCCTTGACGGAGACAACATATACTCGGAACAACTCGAACAGCGAGGACTTATTGTCATGGGAAATGAAGGCAGAGGAGTATCGGCAGAAGTAGCAGAACTTGTCACCAACCGGCTTTATATACCCAACTATCCGGCTGGTCGTCAGACAAGTGAATCTTTAAACGTAGCCATTGCCACAGCGATTATATGTGCTGAATTTCGTCGCAGAGGATAAGTTTCAGAAGGTAACTACACAGCTATGAAATATGCTGTAATTAATGTGATTGACATGTAGGGATGCGCTCCGGTGCATCCGCTTCTCCGCAAAAAAACATACATCATAAAGGCGGATGCACCGGGGTGCATCCCTACAAGTGGTTCATGGGTATTCAATTTAGATAAGTGGGTTGTTGCAACAACAAAAAACATACTAAAACCGACTTTCTCAAAATGACAAAATGATATTTTCGCTCAAAATGTAAATTTAACACTTCGAGAGATTTTTTGCCGACAGCGAAGAGACAAATTTTTTTTGCTTTTGAGATAAACAATTGACAATCAATTAAATACAAAATTTTCAAAAATGCTCGAAAAATCGTGCTGGACGCAATTTTTTGAATTTTCTGAATATTTTATCAATCTATTGATTATTAATGAGTTATATATAAAACCTCCGTTTTCACCCTCAAACACCGCCCGAAATCTACTCACTTTTAGGTTTCTGTTCAGACATACTTCCAAAACTGTAAATTATACACTTCTTAACATTTCAGCCGAAGCAAACTGTCTTTTTTACCGTTTCCCAGTGCTTTTTCAAAAAATCTACGCTGAAAATTTCTCCAATCTACTAAGCGCGCGAATTTGTAGCGTACAGCGGAGAATTTTACAGTGCGCAGGAAAAACGGCGACAGTGCGCTGGAAATTCGCGCGCTTAGTAGATTGGAGAAAAAAACTCTTTGTCAAAGATAAACAAATGTAAAAAAGCTGTCAAAAGCGAAACACTATTTCACACTTCAATGAGGTGTTAAAAAATGCGCGAAGAATCCACGTTCTCCGAGAAAAGTTCGGCACGGTCGATTTTGACGCGTGCCAGCGGGCTTGGAATTTTAACATTTAACAAAATCAAAAAGAAAGCATTTGTACCAAAATAATAACAATATAATTTTATTTATTAAAGTTTACCGCTGTTTTGTCAAATTCAGGAAACCCTAAAAAAAACGATGTCAAAAATTTTTTTATGGGGCATCAAATCCATATCAAACAAGATGCTCTCAGTGGCTATGCTTGTTCTGAAATAATTCCGACAAAAATTAACGAATTATTGTAAAATACGACAGGATTCTTTTCTGTTTCAGAGAATCAATACTCGCGAAACTTGGATTATCAATATAGGGCTACCCCCAGTGCATCCGCTTCTCCGCGAAAAATACATGTCAGAGAAGCGGCTGTACCGGGGGCAGCCCTACAATAATAGTATCACGGTCAATTTACAGTTTGTGAGCAAGTTCAACTTGCTAAACTTGAATCGAAAACATCCGAGAAGTTTAGAATCTCACATAAAGTTGCATATCAAAAGTATTGTAATGTCCGTCAGCCACAGTCGTCTTATCGCATGTATAGCTGTAATTTGCCTGCAATTTCAGATTCTTGCAGAAATAATAGTTTGCAGACAATGCGTAAATGCTTTTCTGTGACGACCAAGACTTCGTATCTCTATAGACATCCCATTTGGCATACACTTTGAGTTTTTCTGTAACAGGAGCACCCACACCGATGTACCAAGCATCAGCCTTGTCGCTTCCGGAAACAACAGTATTGCCATTCTCATCTGTCGAGTAATCGGAAACCTTATGGCCTTCGCTCACAGCATATTCCGCTCTCACATTCCATTTGCCATCATATTTCAGTCCGCAAGCCATACGGTTACGATCAACAGTCACTCCATTTTTGGTATAGTCTCCGCTCCAACCAAACACACCAATGGCAAGGTTCTTCACAGGCAACACACTGATGCCTCCAATAATGTCTTTGGAATTATTTGCATCAGCATGATTGATTCCCTGACCGTTATACACTCCAACCTGATAGTGCAATAAATTATGACGGTCATGTCCGGAAGGCAGAAAATCACCTTGCACCTGTATGCCCAAATCTCTTCCATTAGAAGCATGTTCTCCCACCCTGTCGTTCATTCCTGCAAGCTTGTCAATCAACTGGCTATAGGCTCCGAAACCGACATCCCACGGATTCATCGGATTTTCAAAAGTGAAAGCCCGCTTGAACTGTCCGAACTTAATCTTTGCAAAACCAAAGCGTTGCCATTCAGCCCAAGCATCCACGATGCGCGGTCCTTTTTCGGTCGATGTACCGCCCACTCCGTTCACCTCCATTTGCAACTTGTACTGAAAGTCCATGACTTTTCCATCTACATATAAACGAACAAGGCGCAAATCAAAGTTCGTATGACTCTTGTTTGAAGAACTCAAGTCTCGGTCTGATGCAGAAGCTTTACCTATAATATATCCCCCGAATTTTGTGTTCTGGACAATATCATTCTTTATCTTTGCCATAACCAGCTCCGCCGTCTTGCCTCCCTCCTGTTCACTGTTCGAGACCGCCGCATTCTGTTGGGCATTAACCTGTGACAGACAAAGCGTAAAACATGTTGTCACTATACCTTTATATAAATTCATCTTTACTATATTATATTTGTATATTAATAAACGACTTTCGTCAGACCTTGCCAAACTCAATCAAAAACTTTATCGAGAAACAACAAAGCCATAAAACCGATAAGTAGCGCGTAGGTTGCCGCTTTCTGATAACCATGCGCATGGGTTTCCGGAATCATTTCATCACTGACTACATAGAGCATGGCTCCTCCCGCAAAAGCAAGCATTGTCGGGAGGAATATTGCCGACACACCTCCGGCAGCATAGCCAATCCACACACCGGCTACTTCAAGCAAACTTATAAATAATGAAATGACCAGTGTACGCATCTTGCTTACTCCGGCAAGCAACAAGGGAGATATGATGACCATACCTTCAGGAATATTCTGTATCGCAATGCCCAATGTGACAGTCCAAGCACCATCAAGATTCTCTGAATTAAATCCGACCCCGGTCGCAATACCTTCCGGCAACTTGTGCAATGTCACAGCCATTACAAAAAGAAGAATCTTATTTATCCTTGAATTATTGACATGCTTCTCCGGATCTATTCCGGCTATACGGTGGAGATGCGGAATGAACATATCAAGCAGATTGAGAAACAAAGCTCCGCCTATCACACCGATAGCCACAATCCACCACTGTTCTTTCCCCGCCAGTTCCGAAGCTGGAAGAATCAAGCCCAAAACAGATGCCGCAAGCATCAGTCCGGCACAAAATCCGAGAATAGTATCATTCCATTTATGGGGAAGATTCTTAATCATGAAACCGATCAAAGTTCCGAACAATGTGGCTACACACAACCCCGCAGCACTAATCCATACGTATGTCATCGCTATCTATATTCTATGATTACAAGGCAAAGTTAGATATTTTCCAAAACATGACATTACAATTGCACTCTATAATTTACTGTCATCAATTCACCCACTCCACAAACAGCCAAGAAATCGTCCAAATCAATCGTTTCATACCATGAAAAAGCCTTTTTTTGCTCATAAATAAGAAAAATACCATGCAAAACATTTGGCAGTCCACAAAAAAGCATTACCTTTGCAACGCGTTTGAGAAACAAGGCATCTTAAACAAAGGGCGTTTAGCTCAGCTGGTTCAGAGCATCTGCCTTACAAGCAGAGGGTCGGCGGTTCGAATCCGTCAACGCCCAC
>JAGASY010000016.1 GCA_017621515.1 Bacteroidaceae bacterium | reverse complement strand
TCCCGACCTCCCCGACGGACATGTCCAGCTCTGAAGCCATACGCTCCATGTATCCGCCGAAGTCACGGTAAAGCTCCGCCTCGGTGATGCCGCATATCTCGTGATAGTCCTTGCGCATGGAGATGTCCTTCAGGTTGTTCAAATCGCTGAAAACACTCACCTTGCCAAACTTGGTGACACCCGTCAGCATGGCAAACTGGATATACTGGTCGCCCGACTTCAACGCTCCGTAGAAGGCCTTCAGCGTGTTGCGGTATTCCTCCTGCAAAGACTCGTTGCCGATAGCCTGAAGCATCGGCTTGTCGTACTCGTCTATCAGGATGGCCACGCGCTTGCCTGTCTTCTCGTATGCGCGCTGTAAGATTCCGAGAAAGCGAAGCGAAAGGGAACGCTCAGACTCCCTTGAACCATATAGTGCCTCCCACTGGGAAAGAGCATTGTCAAGAATATTTTCAAGCGATTCAAGAGATTCGTACTTCTGAGTATTCAAATCCAAATGCAGCACCGGATATTTATCCCACTTCTGCTCCAAACCGGCAATGGCAAGACCCTCGAACAAGTCGCGACGACCGTCAAAATAGGAATGGAGCGTGGAAAGGAGAAGGCTCTTGCCGAAACGACGAGGGCGCGACAGGAAATAGTAGCTTCCTGTCGAAACAAGCTTATAAACCCAAGCGGTCTTATCCACATACAGATAGTTACCCTCGCGTATCTTCTCGAAATTCTGGATGCCTATAGGAAGGTTTTGAAGTGCCATGATTACCTGTTATTATTTTGCATAGCAAAGATAAGATATTTTATCCCAATATCCGTTTCCAAAAAGAAGTTTTTTCCTTCTTTACATCATGCACCTCCTGCATGTACCTCTCATAGCTCCATCTGTTACAGACCATCTCATAGATGACACCCCAATCGGGCAATGCACCCACGTTGCGGTCATCGATGTACATGTCCGCATTGACCTTGCGACAGGTGTTCTCCCTCTCTCCGAACTCTTCTTCCGGATAGTTGCTGTTGACCGCATAGAACTCAAGTCCGTGAGCACGACAGAACTCCACCGCCTCGCGCAGAAGCTCACCCTCGCGCACTGTCCACAGTATCAGGCGGTGACGTTCCGACTGCATCCTCTTCAATGTGGCGAATGCAAAGGGTTTCTCCTTGCCTATCTGAGGGTATTTATGCTCTACTATCGTACCGTCAAAATCAACTGCTATAGTCATTGTATATCAAACTGCTAAATGTTTATGGGCAGAAAAGGGAAACGCATCATCAACGATTCTCTTCCTGTCTCTATTATGTCTTTCAGGTCGGTAGCCACGTCTGCACTGCGCATCATGTCTTCCAGCACCTTGTCTGTACTACGACACGCGGAAAACACCTCGTCCATCCTGCCGATTCCTATATCATTATGTACATGCACCAAGCAGCTTCCTACTTCCTCAAGAACGAACAAAGCCACTTCCGCCGCCTCGTCAAAATGCTTCTCCTTGATATAGTTCTCAGCCTTGACTGTCCAAATACCGATGCTCTCGGACAGTGCCATAAAATCCAGCTGATTATGAGGTTCATAGAAATATTTATCTATCTGAATTTGCAGCGGCGACCACAGTTCTCCGGACATAGGCTTTCTCATAGCGGACAGCTGCTCTCTCCTCTGTCTCACATATTCATCTATGTTCTCAAAACTCTCCTTATATATGCCCTTGATGGCAACTGTCATGCCTCCTACAGAAGTGATGAGGCATTTATCACGCGACACACGAATCCGATAGCCCTCCATCCCCGCCAAAATGCCGGACGTGATTCTGACCATCGTATTCCCTGTCTGATAATAATCGAATGTATGAGGCATGAAACGTATGCGTGTCGGAGCAATCTGCACCAGCTGCATGAACGGTTGCATCACTTCGTCAGGAATGGTTGCGACACGACCGGAAGCACAGTCCTTCACCAGATAAAGGCTCATAAAATATTCTGTCAGGAATGACTGGATTTCCCTGCTGTCCCCCTGTATGAAGACCAGTCCGGAAATGGTAGCATATTCTTTCTGCTTTATGCGTTTGTTCTCACGCTTATATATAATGGTCTTGTGAACAAATGTCTTGAATTTCTCTTTCAGCCTCTCCTCCGTCTTTTCCACTTTCGTGTGGTGGATGAAGAGGTAATGCCAGCTGTTGTCTGAACACATCTCTACCTCCGGACTTTTTTTAACTTCATGTCCGTTATCAGTTTCGCCCTCAGTGGCATTAGTAAGAGTTCCTGAACTATACAGTGGCATCGTCACCCCCACTAAATATGTGCATTTAAATTTGTTCTCAAAATCTTGCGTTCTCTTCTTATTCGGCTACACCCCAGTAGTTCTAATCCCATAATTTCTTTGTTTTGGGCAGGTAATCACCGATATTACAATGACTTACCTACAGTTTTTTACTCCTTTTTTTAGTACATCTCTTCATAAGAGATGTACAAATACGAAATTATAAATACAATTCTACCAATTATGCACTTTTTATTACCATTTTTATATGAAACACTATTTTTTTCCCCTTAAAATGTCTCTTTTTTCACGTAAAAATTCTTCTAAATA
>JAGASY010000015.1 GCA_017621515.1 Bacteroidaceae bacterium | reverse complement strand
CGCTGACAGAACAGTGCGCTGAAAAAGTGACGACAGTGCGCTGGAAATATCAAAACTTAGTAGATTTTCCAAAACGACTCTTCGCCGAAAATAAATAAATGTAAAATAGCTGTCAAAAATGAAACACTATTTTACATTTCAGTGAGGTGTTAGAAAATGCGCGTAGAATCCCCGTTTTCTGAGAAAAGTTCGGCGAGGCTCATTTTGACGCGTGCCAGTGGGCTTGGAATTTTAACATTTGACAAAATCAAAAAGTTAGCATTCCAGCAGAACACCAACCATTTTGACTTCCGCAAGCCTCAACACCCTATCATTTTGTCAAAAATTATTTTTGTTAAAATTTATATATAAAAATTTTTATTATGGGACAAAAAAAATTGTTTGTAACCATACACAAATCAAAATTGATTTTTCTAACATATATTCAAAAAACAACTTATATTTGCATAGTTGTTTTGTCACAATGAGAACTGTCAAGCCAGAAAATCAACATCATTAAAAAACCACCAATCAAATAAAGCCATGAAACATATCGTTCCACTTCCACAATTAGGATTCTCAGAGGCAGTTAATGCAGCTGTCAGTAAAATATTCCAAACAAACGGTCGCGCCCGCCGTTCCGAATACTGGTGGGTCAGATTTTTTATTTTCATAATCAGTATTGCACTAACTCCCTTGACTGGCTTAATAGTTGAGCTGGCAACTATCCCCTTGACCATCCGCAGACTGCACGATACAGGAAGAAGCGGATGGTGGTGTGGTTTCAGTTTCATTCTGTGCTTCCTTTTTATAATTTTCTTTTTCGTTGACTTTATTATGGTTATAATCAATGCAAAAGGCAATGTGGATTTTGCCCCATATATTCTATTGGCATTCATGACGAAATATATAGTATGGATTATACTTATCAACATATACAATGTCATACTGCTCATTCTTCTGTGTATTGACAGCGAACCGGAAGCAAACAAATACGGTGAGTCTCCTAAATACATCGTTATTGAAGAACCGGAGGAAAGAGATTCACATGAATGTGTCAACGGGTGATGCAACAACAGAAACACTGTTTAACAAGATTGAAATAGAGCTATTTTAGGGGAATAAGGTATATGAACATTGAAATAAAAGGTGTATTAGTGAAGGGCGAGCGCATAACGCTCGAATGCAAGAAAGCGCAGCATAGTGTCCCAAATTCTTTGTGGGAGACCTACTCAGCTTTTGCCAACACCAACGGAGGGACTATTCTGCTTGGTATAGTAGAACACATGGAAGAAAAAGACAAGTCCAAGCGTTTTGAAATTATAGGTGTGGAGGATGCAGAATATGTTCCGCATGATTGGCTATGGAGAGAATCTTGGCTCTGGATTTCCACTTATACTGAACGCATGGAATGAAAAGCATTGGATGAAGCCCGAATTGGTTGAGCAATCTGAGCTAATGCAGGTGAAACTGACTCTCTATTTTAAGAATGACCCAATAAATGACCCAATAAATGACCCAATAAAACTGACCGAAAGACAGAGCATGATACTGCAAAATTTCCGCAAAGATAAGACTCTAACCAAGGAAAGTTTATGTGTAAAAACAGGGCTATCTGATGCAACTGCCAAACGTGAGATTGCGTATCTGAAACGGATAGGTGTGCTGAAAAGAATTGGCAGTAAAAAGAATGGATATTGGGTGGTTGGGGAATAAGAGTCTATCATTGCAACGTATGAACGGCTCTTCATAAGAACCACTTTATATTCCTCTAAAGAAAATCATCAAAAGAACGCACTTTTTTCATCTTCTTTTACGTCTTTTCTCATTATTCTACGTCATATAGGCAAATCGCGATTATAAAACTTCAACAGAGAACAAACTAAAAGAAGTAATAAATGGAAACATTAAATACATCCACAAGAACATGTCGGGATTTCTCCACCTTGTTCGGAAATGAGATGAAAGACATGTTCAGGTATGCCTGCTACAAAATAGGCAACGCGGAAGATGCGGAAGACCTGCTGCAAGACATGTATCTTACATTGTATTCCAAATTGAAAACTGGTATGGATATATGCAACATGCGGAACTATCTCTACAGATGTCTCACCAACACGTGTACGGACTATCTCCGCAAAAAGCAAAGCATGAAAATCGTATCTATCGAGAATGCGAATGCCCTCTGTAGTCCGGAGACGGAAAACTTTGAGCAGGAATATAGGAAAATAAACACGTTGTTATCTGCTATTCCCGACGAACAAGCGGAGGTGATACGTATGCGCATCCACAGCGACAGAAGTTTCGCTGAGATTGCCGAAATTCTTGAGACTCCTGTCTCTACGGTGAAATCAAGATTCCAATATGGAATCGAAAAGATAAAGAAGGGATTGGCTAACTAAGCTTTCAAACCGATTTATGAACAACAAAAAAATGAGAATTATGAAGTGCGAAGATTTTAAAAACAGAATGACCATACTTTGGGACAAATCAAATCATACAGAAGAGAAAGAAGAACTGATGCGACATATAGAGGAATGTGACAAATGCAAATCAGAGTATGAAAGTCTCGAACAAACTATTGAACTGCTCACTCCACACCATGCTCCGCAGATGAAAAAGGGAATAAATGGAATGAGCAAAGCCGGAAAAATTCCTACATGGAGCAAGAAAATAATGCGTATAGCTGCCGCCATCATCATTTTTGTGGCAGGAATTGCTACCGGACTGACCAACTTGTTCTCTGTCGATGCCCATGCCTCCAAGTCCTCCGAACTGATAAAACAAGCATTGCTAAGTATGCGCTGTGCAGGCAACTTCATCATGGAACTGAGAGTAAGAACATTGCCTAACGAATCCTTCGCCTATTTCAATCCAGATGACAGCATGATTAATGTCAGAATCATGTCCATGCAAATAAACGAGGAGTCCATCTGGAGAATAGAAAAAGAGGGAGGACGCACTCTTGTCTGCGACGGCAACAGAAAATATGCGTGGGCTGAGGGTTACAGATTTGTCGGCAACATCAATGACAATCTGGAAGAGAATTTCTCAGCATTGCTAAGGTCGGACAAATATGATGCAGAGGAAAACCGTTTCTTTGGAACGGACAAGCATGATGACATCAAATATTCAGAGACAGACAGTACGACAGTAGTAACCGTCATATCCAACAGACCAGGAAACGATTTAGTGACTCTGTACAACAATGGCATGTCCGGCAAACACAACAGATACATCACAGAAAGTACTTTTACCAAACATGACGGACTTTTGCGCAAGATACGTATATGGACTGAGCATAATGGTGTCAAGACTCTGATTCTCGAAAGTCGGTCAATAGTTTATAATGTAGCAATGAATCCCAACCGGATACTCCAACTTCCTGATGCAGAATCTGAGAACTGGCTGTCTGATGAGCAGCTGCGAAGTTTCCGCATAGACAAATCGTTGCATAAGGAAACTGCCACAGAAGCAGCCAAGCGCATACTTCTGGCACTTACAGAGAACAAACCGGAAACAGCCAAGGAGGCACTGTTCTACTACAGTCAGGAACTGGACAAACTGACAGAGGCTTTGAAAGGATGTAAAGCAACAGATTTCAGCCAGCCCAAAGAAATGGAGAACTACAGCGGAGTATATGTATTTTATGAGCTGACATATCCTGACGGTGAAAAGCAGAAACGACATGTGGCACTAAAATTCGATCCTGAACTGAAAATATGGGTATTAGACGGAGGATTCTAATCTCTTTCTTCTCATAAGAGCCGTATCATCCCCTCCTTCAAGGAGAGCTGATACGGCTCGTGATTTTTTCAGGAAAAGGTAACTATTCAGCGAGGACACACATTGATTTTCAAGTATTTACAAATAGTTTCTTTTTATAAGAATCTAAAAATGCAGCTTTTCCACGGATTTGAGCAGATATTAGAGCCTGCAAAGTGTGGATTATTCCAGTCTCGCAAGTATTGATTCTCTGAGACAGAAGAGGAGCCGGTTTTATTTTATAAGACAAACTGTAGCTTTCGGCATTATAGTCTGATGCGCGGCATTCGCCTGTACCGACGAGAGCATACCATGCTCTATATGCACAGACAATGCTTTGAAAACATATTGTATGTGCAGAAAGAAACCGAAAACAGTGCGCTGCAAACTCAAATCCACACTGTGGATTATAAAAACTACACTGTGGATTTTGTAAACCACACTGCGGATTATAAAATCAGCACTGTTGATTTGAGTTTTCAGCGCACTATTTTCTATTCCTCTATGCACAACTCTTCTCATTTTACAGGCCAGTTCAAAACAAAAAACTTGATATTGATTATCAATATTGTTTATTTTACTGATTCGCTAAATAGTTACAGAAAAGTAGGATGATAAAATATCATGCACAGGTGAGACCTCAAAAAAAACAAATTCAAATTAATTTTTAGAAGGAGTATCCCAGTTTTTACAGATTGTATATTAGTAAGGGGTCATGAAAGGTAACGTCCGAAGGCTCCACCTGCAAAGACAGCGGCAATGCCGATTGTCACGCTCAACAAAGTGTAGAGGAGAAACGGAACGTAGAAACCTTGTTTCAGCATCAGCAGTCCATCGTTACAGAAAGTGGAGAAGGTAGTGAATCCGCCACACAGTCCACCAGTCAGCAGCAGACGCACCTCGGCAGAAAGATTGAAACGTGAGGACAAGACATAGAACAGTCCGATAAAGAAACTGCCGGCAAGATTAACAGTGAATGTCGCCCACGGGAAGTAGTGGGGAGACATCCGCTCGCTCAGTGCCATCTGTACGCAATAGCGGAGGACGCTACCGATACCACCGCCGAGAAATATGTATATCAGTGTTCGAATCATAGGGTGTCTGTTTGGAATGTTTAGGGGAAACAAAGGTAGTGATTTGGAATCTTAAAGTGAAGAAAAACATTCTTTTATGAATAATATTATAGAAAATGAGTAGTTTTGTACTTGGGTTTAAGAATATGAAATAACGAAAGACCACAGTTTGCTTGATTTTACCGTTGATAAATTTATGCAGTTATGGGAAGTCGCAGAATAATCACGACATGGATTACAGTTACAGTAGCGGTGATGTTTGCATTGCCGTTTTGTGTGGCACGGTTTGCCCCTGCCGATGCAGGAATGGCATTGTGCATGATTATTTTCTTCATTGTCAATCCGGTATATTCCGCTATACTTGGATTCTGTTGCGGCAAAAATATTCGTCAGATGTGGAATCTCCCTTTGGTTTCATCTGTTGCATTCCTTGCCGGAGCATGGCTGTTCTTCGACATTAAGGAGGCATGGTTTATCATATATGCTTCTGTCTATCTGATAATTGGCTGGGCGGCAATGGGAGCACACAAATATCTAATATCCCAAAACAGTTCTAATATTCAAGAAAGCATAATGAACAAATATAATTTTATGTGCAAAGCCTTTATTGCATTAGGACGAGGCATAGGGCAAATCATGTTCCAAAAGAATGCGATATCCGGCTATCTGATGCTTATCGGCATATTTTGCAATTCATGGACACTGGTCATACTTGCCATCATTGGATGTGCAGTCGGTACATCTACAGCCTATATTGCAGGATATGACCGCAAGGAAATAAAGGACGGTCTATACGGATTCAACGGAGCATTATCGGGAATGGCTGCTGGCATATTCCTGTCGGGAAGCATTCCTGCATTTATCGCTGCGATGCTGACCTCTGTGTTGTCCACATTTATCACAAAACTAATAAACAGACAGAAAATAATGCCCGGACTTACAGCTCCATTCATATTTGCCGTATGGATAATGCTTGCAATATGCACATGGTGCTTTCCTGAAATGTTATCAATGAGTAACAAAAGCATTGATACAACAGAATGTATTTCATGGCTGAAAGCCCTAAGTCTTGGAATAGGGCAAGTTATGTTTCAAGGAAGCAGTTTAGTGACAGGGCTCATATTTCTCGGTGCCATTGCCATAAATTCTCGAACAAATGCTCTCTACACAATCATCGGAGCACTTCTTCCGATCCCACTCACATTGATATTGGGAGCTGAAAATGTATCCATCAACGAAGGATTGTTCGGATATAACGGTGTTTTGTGCGCTATCGCAATTGGAACCAAGTCACTAAAGAACTTCGGATGGAGTGTATTCGCCATCTTTCTATCCACACTGCTACAGCTATGGGGCATACACAAAGGCATTACAACTCTTACAGCTCCGTTTGTCATATCCGTATGGGCAACTATCCTCTTGCGCAAACTACTCGATAAAGTCTGTTCCAAAAGCTCAAGAAAACAGTGACAGAAAAAACGGACTTGCCATCAATGAACCATTACTAACAGATTCACAGATGGCAAGTCCGATAATTGTTATGATGCAAAAAAACTAAAGTCTGCTATCTTCTTTCAAAATCTCCAGTGCCCTATCCAGCACTGTAGAGTCATCTATCTGGCAGATTCCGCCGTCTGGTCCGGGTTCAATGTGAAGCCCTACAGAATGCCCCTCGGAATAATTGTCCCCTCCAAAATAGTTTCTTACAGTCTCTTCCTCCATATTCAATTCCTTTGCAATACGTTTGATAGTACCTACAGGAAGAGACGCTTTTATCATACGAAGTTTATTAAAAGATATTGTCATGATTTCTCAAGATTTTAGATTCATTTCAAATATGATGTATAGTTTTATCAAATCTCATTCAACCGTTAGAAACCTCTCGACACAGCAAAAGTCACCACACAGATATAATTGAAAAATATCACGGTGAGCAATGTGTCCATGTCGCTTTTCAAATAGCCGGACGATGTGAACTGCTCGGAGATAAGACGCTTGGAACCTATCCGCTTGTGTACATATTCCATAAGAAGGTAAAACAGAAAGCCCAATAGACAACCTACGACAAGACCAACTGTAACATCACCTAAATAGTGCACACCAAGATAAAGTCTCGTAAATGTGGTTGTGGCAGCCCAAAAGAACATCACGTATGTGACCTTGGCACTTCTGAACAGCCAAGACAAGAACATAGCCACACAAAACGTGTTGCAAGCATGTCCAGAGAAGAAACCAAAACGTCCGCCTCGATAACCGTTCACCACATCAACAAGATACATTATCTGAGGATCCTGCGTGGGTCGCCAACGTGCCACAGTGGGCTTCACCCACCCGGAACAAACACGGTCTGCCACAAAAATAAGCAAAGCGATAGTAAGCACAACCAATACCGCTTCCTTTATATTGTTGTTCTTGAATATAATGACGAGCAAAGTGATAAGAACGAGTGTCCAAGAAAACGTGTTCGTAACAGTGTACATCACGTTATCCCAGAACAGAGATGTGCTACCATTTATCATCAATGTAAGATGCTGGTCAAGTGTGTTAAGCGATTGCCAATCCACGAGATAAGTCTTTTAATATTTATGAGTCCTTACTGGAAATAATATGTATAATAATTAGTTGTCGGAGTCACAACGTCAGTTTCTGAAGCATAGCCTATTATGTAAACTCAAATCACTTCTATAGATTCGAGAGGCAACCACCCTATCTTTCCTTCCTCAAATTTTACTTCCCTCCAACCTTTGACAGAGCTGTCAAGGATTTCGACTTTCGAACCTTCATGTATCACAAACAAGTCAGTACTACTTTCACTTGGGGAACTCTTTATGGAGACAACCGGAGAAATGATAATTGCAGAAGAACGCTCTGACAACTGTCTGCGCTGTGAACATGCGGAAAAGTTAGAGAGCAGAACCACAAAGAAAAGTACGAAAGCACTGTACACACCTATCTTTCGCACCATAAGACGTGAAAAGAAGGCATAAACAAAAACACCGGAAAGCATAAGTATGAAAGCAAAAACAGCCACCCACATCCATTCACTGATACTCATCATATTGACAAGATTATGCCACCATGACACAAAAAACATTTCAGAAGGAGGAGTAACCTTGTCTATTGTCTTTCCACGAGCTATCGCAAGATTCTCACGAATGTCCGTATCTCCCGGATTGAGAAGCAGAGCGCGTTCATAATTGAGAATAGCATGAGGAATATCATCCAATTTATAGTAACAGTTTCCGAGATTATAATAAAGTTCGGAAGCTACACCACAATTTGTAATCAACGACTCATAGTACTTGGCTGCCTCTTCATATTTTTCACTGCCATAAAGCTTATCAGCCGCTTCTTTGGTTGCGCCTTCAATTTTCGTTCCCGTTCCGACAGTCTGTGAGAACATGCAAAGGCACAAAAACACAAATGTTATGAATAAACCGTATCTCTTCATCATTTTTTATTATTTAAATGGTGAGTTATAAAGTCATCCGTCCGATGCCCGCCAATCGCCATCGGCATATATATATATGTGTGACCAGAGCATACGGACGAATGACTAATATCCCTCAAATACTATTTTCTATTTTACCGATTATTGAAATTGAATTATTATAGACAGCCTCCATTGCCTCATTGGCATCTCCCGGAGCATAACGGGCAAACTCGCAGTCATTGAGTGCTTTTATAAACTCATCAATAAGAGATTGCTCAACACCCTTAGCCTGAAGTTCACCGCTTATATTATCCTTATTAAGACGCTCCTGCTGGATATTAAGTTTATCTGCAATATATCCCCACAGGGCTTTCAGTACTTCATCATAAAATTCATTTTGCTTCTTGTCAGCAAGGAAAACAGCAGCCTGTTTCATGCGCTTACGAGCCACTTTATTGGCTTTCTTTCCACGCAACTTCGCTACATTGGCATTTTCCCGCAATCGTCTGCATCCCAACATCATCATCACTGCAAAAACAAGTGCCGGCACAATATAGCATAACAAATATTTCCATGACACAAACAGTTCACCAGCATCTTTGCGCATATCAACTTTACCTAACTTTATATACCGGATGTCCTGATTAAGCTGCTTAACAGCTTGCTGTCCATTGGTGAAATCCGCCACAGCCTGTTTGGAATCACCTTCACCTTTAACTATATTGATGGTACGCGCTTCTGTCTTCAAAGTCTTATATGACTTGGAAGCTGTATCGAAATACACAAATTCCACCTCCGGCAATGTGTATTTACCAGCATAACGAGGAACAGCAAGATATTCAAACTCTTTGGAACCGGAAAGTCCGTTGCGAGTAAGAGAAAAATTGTCATTGACTTTTGCGTCATACGTCTCAAATCCTTTCGGGAATGCTACTTCCGGAGTATTTATAAGCTTCATGTTTCCCGTGCCTTTAACTTCTATCTTGAAGTTGACAGCATCATTTGTTTTCACTTCCTCAGAATTAATAGAAGAAGATAAGCTAAACTGTCCGACAGCACCGGAGAAGTTTGCAGGCTTAGGAGGAAGCGGAGATACATGTATGGTCAGGCTTGGTGTTGTGATTTTCTTTTTCAACTCCATCATACCGCTGACACCGTTAAAAAATGCGTCTATCGGATCAATGTTCCGCCTTGGCTGCACAACAACACCCTCATAAGTAATAGAAGGTATTACAAGTTCACCAGACTTTTGTGGAAACAGTACATATTGACTCCATACAACAGTGTGGTAGTTACGTCCATTATATGATTCAAGCTGAAATTCCTTATTTCGAGGCAACTGTATCTCCTGAATCTGGAAACCATCTAATGTAGGAAGCTTTCCATCAAGCTGAGTTAAATTGACCAGTGTATAAATCTTATAGGTAAGTAAAATTGCCTCTTGCTCAAAAACATTGGTACGACTTGCCGTAGCTGTCATAAAGAGGTCTTTTGTAGAAATATCAGCACCAGTTGTAACAGGACGAGAACTTTGTCTTCCTCTTGAAGAACCGTTACTATTACTTCCTTGCTGTGCAGCCCCACCTTGACCAAGAGGAAGCACTTTCACTTTTATTGGTTTTGACTTTACAGTCTTGCCTTCTGCTTGTATCGTTGCACTTTCAATAGTGTAGGTACCAGCTTTGTCACATATAAGGACAAATGTATAAGTAACAGAACTCTGATGAGAAGTATGTCCATTAATTATCTGAAAAGAACTTGAAGTAGATGGACTGGGACCGTAAATAACTTCAAATCCTTTGAAATCAGGTGCATTAAAGTTCTGTGCATTTTGAGTATTTACCGTGAATTGAACACGGAACTTATCACCAACCTCCACCACCGAAGGAGCAGAAGCAGTGAAAGTGATGTCCTCCGCCATTATCGAAGACAATGCGGAAACTATTCCTATGATAAAAATTAGAAATCTCTTCACAATCAAAGTATTTAGTAGAATTAAAACTTCTGTATATTATAACAGCTGAGAAATCGGATAATAAATTACCAATCCTTTTCAAGACTACGCATCTTGTTGTTAGGATTCTGGTTTATCTTGCGCTGTACATTCTTTTCATCTTGCTGAGCTGAATTGAGCAACTGTTCTGCCGCCTCATCAGAGATATTATTCTTATCCTCTTCCTGCGGTTTGTCCTCTTGCTGCTCATTTTCTTGATTCTCGTTCTGTTCCGGCTGTTGCTTCTCCTGTTTCTGCTCCTGCTGCTCTTCTTTATTTTCTTCGTCCTCGCCTTCTCCATCTCCTCCACCGGAAGAGCCGTTCTTCAACAGATAAAGAGCTTTAGCAAGATTGTAGCGTGTTTCATTGTCTGAAGGATTACAACGCAATGAACTTTTATAAAATTCTACTGCCTGACGTATAGATTTTCCCGCATCTTTACCGGACTTCATGAGGGCGCATCCATTAGCATACATAAGATTACCCATGTTGTGATAAATCTGTGCCTTTTTCATTTTGTTTCCAGTAGGCATGTCGGCAGCCTTTCGGTACATTTCAAAAGCTGTAGAATCCTGTCCTTGCATCACAAGAGCATTTCCGGCATTATAATATGCCTCAAGTGTAGGATGCTTATCAAGTGCCTTAAGATAATATGTCTCAGCTTTACTATAAAGCCCCTCACGGTAACACCGATTGCCAAGACGTAAATAATCACGGTCTGTAGTCTGTGCAGATGCATTCAATGCAAATATCATCCACACGATTGCCAACAAATATTTATTTAGTACAATATTCATAACACCATGTATTAAAATCATCGAAACAACTTAATATTTCGGAACAAAGGATTCTTTTTCTCCATTATACATATTTCTGCAATGAGGAAAAGGAATATAAGCAAGGTAACAGCCACAAACTGTTCATCATATTCAGAGTACATCGTAGCCAAAACATCTTCTTTCTGCATTTTGTCAATCTCCCTTTCAAGAGCCAACTGTGCCTGTTCTGTGTGATCTACATTGATGTATATACCATTACCTGCTTTAGCAATCTGTTTTCCTACCTGTTCATTCAGTTTAGTTGTCACAGTATTACCGGACAAATCTTTTTTGTATTCACCATTGCCCAAAGGTATAGGTCCACCGGCTGGAGTACCTACAGACAGAACAAAAATTCTGATACCTTTTTCTTGAGCTGCCTTAGCTGCCTCAACAGCACCATCTTCGTTGTCTTCAGCATCTGTTATAAGTATCAAAGCGCGACCAACAGTCTTCTTATCAGAAAAACCTGCCACAGCACGATTGACAGCCTCACTCAAATTGGTTCCTTGCAATGAGATTGTAGAAGGATGCAATTGTTCCAGAAACATTTTTGCAGACACATAATCAGAAGTGACAGGCAAAAGAGTTATGGCAGTACCAGCAAATGCAACAAGTCCAACCCGATCTTCATCCAACTGCTCTATCAGTTTGCTTACTATCATCTTTGATTTCTCAAGACGACTTGGCGCCACATCCTCACAAAGCATTGAATTAGATACATCCACAGCAATAACAGCCTCTATGCCGGAACGCTTCACCTCTTCATTTCTTGTTCCAAATTGTGGACGCGCAATAAGTACAACAAGTAATCCGAGCGCAAACATCATAAGCACAAATTTCACATTACGGCGAGAGGTTGATACATCTGGCATCAAATGACGCAACAACTCCAAATCACCAAATCTCTCCAAGCTTTTTTTCATGCGCCTCTGCAACATTATATAAGCAAAAACGGCAAGAGGTATCAGTAATAAAAGATACAAATATAACGGATGTGCAAATCTGAACATAAAAATTGACTATATTACGGTAATCTCTTCAAAACAACAATACGCATCAATATCTCAAGTAGAAAGACAATCAGTGCAGCCATCGCAAAAGGTTCATAAAGTTCATTGCGCTTACTATATTGTCTTACGTTAAACTTAGTACGCTCCATTCTGTCTATATCTTGATAAATAGCGTCAAGTTCAGCATTCTTCTGAGCACGGAAATATTTACCTCCAGTCTGTTCCGATATGCTTGTCATTGTCTGTTCATCAATTTCTACAGGCATCATCACTGTCCCTCCCGTAGGAAGCGGATAAGGAGCCATTCCGTTCTTTCCAATTCCAATTGTATATATCCTAACATGATTCTTCTTTGCTATTTCTGCCGCTGTCAGTGGAGAAATATTTCCACTATTATTCACACCGTCAGTAAGAAGTATGACAACTTTTGACTTTGCCTTACTGGAGCGCAAACGAAGCAAAGAATTCATTATTCCATCCCCTATCGCTGTACCGTCTTCTATCAGACCACGAGCTGCCATCTGACAATCCGCACTATTATAAAGATTCATCAACATCGCATGATCTGTAGTAAGAGGGCATTGGGTATAAGCTTCGCCGGCAAAGAAAGTTAATCCAATGTTATCATTATGACGCTTTTCTATAAAGTGTTGCGCTATTTCTTTTAAAGCCTCAACACGGTTCGGCTTAAAATCTTGTGTAAGCATACTTGTTGACACATCGACAGCAAGCATAATATCTATACCTTCAACATCAGTATCGCTCCAAGTATGTTTACTCTGTGGACGAGCCAAAATAATAATCACCAAAGTCAAAAGTACAATTCTGAGAATAAAAGGCACATGCATCAAATACAGACGAAATGATTTATGTATATATCTGTACTTTACAGTCTCCGGCATTTTCAAAGCCGGCACACTCTTCTTATTCTTTAGAACATACCAGACAATATAAGGAATCAGCACTGCAAGCAATGCGAAAAAATACGGATTCTTAAAAACCATTACTCAATGACTATATATAAAGATAAATTATTCGATAAATCATATAAGCAACCACACTTATCAGTACAACAGCAGCCAGACCAACACAGAAGACAAGAATATTCTTTGTCTTTTTTGAACGTTTCTCCACTACCACAATTTCCGTTGGCTGAGGTTTCACTTCTTCTTCAATCTTTGTTTGGTTTATATACTCTATCGCACTCACAAGACTACGATCATTCTCATTCATAAGCGCAGTGTATTTAGCAAACTTAACAAGGTCAGCAGTCTGGAACAAATCCCTTAACTCACTGATAGCCTGTTCATCATTTACTTCGCCAAGCCGCTGAATAATTTCATAGGAAGTCATCTCCATCGCGTTAAATCCATAACGTTCATTAATATACTGCCTCAACGTGTCTGTCAGCTGAGTATAATATTCCTTGGAATCTTCCTTCTGCCAAATCTTTTCCTCCCTTATACGCTCTATCTTCTGCATAGCCACTTTATGAGGAGCTACATGAGGCTTCAATCTGATATGACGTATAATAGGTTTATTGTCTTTGAGACGTATTACAACATAAACCAACATGACAGTAAGCACAAGGACTATGGCAGAAAGCCACAACATCAATGTCCAGTCTTCCCAAACGAAAGGAGGGGTCATTTCAGCTTTCATTCCAAATATACTATCCACATGCAATGTATCAATGTCAAAAGTATAGACCTTAAGTGCAAGATTCTTTGACTTAAATTCATCTTTCCCCACTTTAACCACCATAGGCGGAATATAATACAGAGCTGTATCAAAAGAAGTGATAAAATACTTTTTCTTAAGTACCATACGCTTCCCATCATTGATGTAGTTTGTATCGGCATTGGTAGCCCCCACATATTCTATCCCTGGTATAATTTGCTGCAGGGAATCATATCGGGGAAGCTCCACCTTCATCCCCTTAGCAGCACTGACCTCAAGGGTAATCCCCACATTTTGACCTATAAATATGTGTGTGGAGTCAATCTTGGCATCAACTGTTACTTGAGAGTTTGCATGTGTACATATACAAATCAAACAAACAGCAGCACACCATAACCTGAAAGTTGTCACTATATTCATGTACATAATCAACTGCGCTTTTTGAACAAATTCATCAAAGCTTTAACGTAGTCTTCATCAGTGCGTACCGAAACACTATCCACATTAGACTTGGTAAAAGCATTACGAACAAAAGCCTGATAACGTATCCACCATTCATGATGGGCACGTCGTACAGCTCTTGACGATGTATCAACATAAATTTCATCACCGGTCTCTGCATCACGAACTTTCATGATGCCTACGTCCGGCAATTCAGCAAGCCTCTGGTCATATATTTGCAGAGCCACTACATCATGTCTGCGGTTAGCAATCGTTAGTTGCTGCGTAAAATCTTTATGGTCAAAAAAGTCACTTAGCATAAATACAGTACAGCGTTTCTTTATGGCATTAGTCATAAATTCAACAGCTCTACCAATATCAGTCCGGTTGCTTTCCGGCTCGAAACCAAGCAATTCTCTTATTATAAAGAGTATGTGCTTACGTCCTTTCTTCGGAGGGATAAATTTCTCTATTTTGTCCGAGAAAAATATGACCCCGATTTTGTCATTATTTTGTATGGCAGAGAAAGCAAGAGTCGCTGCGATTTCAACAGCCATCTGACGTTTTGTCTGATGCGAAGTTCCAAAATCAAGACTACCGGACACATCAACCATCAAGATAACAGTCAACTCACGTTCTTCTTCAAATACCTTGACATAGGGCTTATCAAGACGAGCAGTCACATTCCAATCTATATCACGCACATCATCGCCGTATTGATATTCACGCACTTCCGAAAAAGCCATACCTCGACCCTTGAAAGCAGAATGGTACTCTCCCGCAAATATATTACTGGAAAGTCCTCGTGTCTTTATTTCAATTTTTCTTACTTGAGATAACAATTCGGATGTTTCTGTTTCCATCTTATTAAAATATAAAAAAGGATTGCAACTACTATATACTTCAATGTCTAATACCACCGCAAACCCTCCTTACCCATTATAACATTGAATAAGGAGAACTGAACATTATGGCACCTCAACCTTGTTAATGATACGGCTAACAATCTCTTCTGAAGTCACATTTCCAGCTTCAGCCTCATACGTAAGTCCTATACGATGACGAAGCACATCATGAGCAACAGCACGAATATCTTCCGGAACCACATATCCACGATGCTTTATAAACGCATAAGCACGAGCGGCAAGAGCCAAATTAATTGAAGCACGAGGAGAACCACCAAAGCCAATAAGTCCCTTAAGATCCTTCAAGTTATACTTCTCTGGATAACGTGTTGCGAATACGATATCAGCAATATATTGTTCAATTTTCTCATCAAGATAAACATCACATACCACTTTTCTCGCCTCTTCTATCTCAGATGTTCCCATTATAGGCTTAACAGTTGTTTTAGTTCCGGAAATATTCTGACGAATAATTTTCTTCTCTTCTTCCAGCTTAGGATAATCTATAACCACTTTAAGCATAAAACGGTCCACCTGTGCTTCAGGGAGAGGATATGTACCTTCCTGTTCTATTGGGTTCTGAGTTGCAAGTACAAGAAATGGTTGAGGCAGGTCATAGGTATTAGTACTTATTGTCACCTGACGTTCCTGCATTGCTTCCAAAAGAGCACTCTGCACTTTTGCAGGAGCACGGTTAATTTCATCAGCAAGGACAAAATTGGCAAACACAGGACCTTTCTTAGCAATAAATGAACTATCTTTCTGACTATAAATCATTGTACCTATAACATCAGCAGGAAGCAAATCCGGTGTAAACTGGATTCGGCTGAACTGAGCATCAATCAATGAAGCCAAAGTTTTTATCGCCTTTGTCTTTGCAAGTCCCGGAACACCTTCAAGCAATACATGTCCATTGGAAAGCAAACCAATCAACAAAGAGTCCACAAGATGTTTCTGACCAATAATAGACTGTTCCATACCGGTCATGATGTTTGTAACGAAAGCACTCTGTCTTTCTATTCGTTCATTCAGTTCACGAATATCAATAGATTCTGCCATAATATCTTGTTTGTTTATTAATTTCACAGTACAAAATTACCACTTTCATTTAACACTTGCCTCTAAAATTTCATAAAAAAGGATACACAGTCTTCATTTTAAGAGTATTTAAAAACCCAACAACAAAAAGAGAGCTACAAGTGCCCCTTATACGGCATCATGCAGCTCTTATATCACCACAACAGTTCTTGAAATCAAGGTAGTTTTATGGTTGTTCCATAAGTTATGGCATTCGGATTCTTGAGATTGTTCACACGAATTATTGCATTGACAGAATCTATCGTGCCATAAAACTTTTTGGAAATCCCAAATAAAGTCTCACCTTTCTGGATGGTATATGTAGAAGAAACTGTTTCTTTCACCATCGATTTTGACACATCAGTTTTCTTCTCTTCCTTACTCCGGTTCACGTCTTTTGCCTTGTCTTTAACTGGTTCGACAGCTTTATCCTTTTGTTTATCTCTGTCTGTTCCGGAAGATTGAACAGAACCTTTATTCAAAGAATCAGCCGCTATCACCTCATTTTCCAAAGACTCGTCTTTTATAGTTCCTTCGCCATAAATAACTTCAATACACTCTTCCGAATCATCAGAGACATACCGATACACCCAAATACTGATTACAGCCAATAAAATTCCTACTACAACAACATATATCCAAAATTTCAGCCGCCTCTTTTTATAATAGTCCTCATCAATATCTTCAGAAAGAACAGGCTCATTATACACTTGCTTTTCACTTCCTGTCACACGCTGTGCATGTCCGGAAGCACAAGACGCAGAACCCACATTATCCTCTACTACACTATTTTGATTTCCAATACCATTGTCGTTAGCTATGGGTTTTGACTCAAAATATTTAATAAGTCGTTCCAACTTACATACTTCCTCATGTGCCTCATTGGCTCTGCGCATTATCTCCGCTTCATTCTTACGTGCCTCATCCAAGCGTATGCGTAAATCGTTCATACTTTCCGGAGTAGAAATCAACATGTCTATACCCGTAAACTCGTTTCCACTTTCATCCGTATGTCCCGGCGCCTTAGGCAACAAGTCCTCTCCTTCTTTTACATTTTTATTATCTTCCATAGTCTGAATATTCTAAAAAAAACTGTTCTGTCAAGAATCTCATCAAGCAATTCAACAACCATCATTTCTTCAACCGACAAATTCTAAATACGCTTTGCATACAAATCAAAATCATCAGAATCCGTAATTTCCACTTTATAAAAGCAACCGGTTCTCAAAACTCCATCTGAAACAGGAATCAATACTTCAGGATCCACTTCAGGAGAATCAAACTCTGTTCTGCCCACATAAAAATCGCCTTCCTTACGGTCTATGATGACATTCATTGTCTTTCCAATCTTTTCCGCCTGTACTTCTGCCGAAATTCTCTGTTGAAGTTCCATCAGTTCAGACAGACGACGCTGCTTCACTTCATCCGGCACTTCATCCTTTAGATGGCGCGCTGCATACGTACCTTCTTCCTCAGAATAAGCAAACGCTCCCATACGGTCAAACCTTACGCGACGAACAAATTCTTTCAATTCCTCAAACTCTTCCTCGCCCTCTCCGGGAAAACCGACCATGAGTGTAGTACGTAAATGTATTCCGGGCACTTCCCTACGTATGTCATTTATCAACTTATAAGTTTCCTCCGAAGTGACCCCACGACGCATATTGCCTAACACTTTAGTATTTATATGCTGCAAAGCAATATCCAGATACTTGCATACATTTTTCTTTTCACGCATTACACGCAAAAGCTCCAAAGGAAAATCATTTGGATAAGCATAATGAAGCCTTATCCATTTCACACCTTTAATATCTGCTATACGTTCCACAAGCTCTGCAATAGCCCTGCGTTTATAAAGATCTATTCCATAATACGTCAATTCTTGAGCTATTATCTGAAATTCCTTCACACCTTTTGAAACCAAAGTTTCAACTTCTGCGACTATATCCTCCATAGGACGTGAAACATGCTTACCGGTAATTATAGGGATCGCGCAATAAGCACACCTTCTGTCACACCCTTCGGAGATTTTCAAATAAGCATAATGCTTGGGAGTAGTTAGGCGACGCCCATAGCATCCTTCTGCATGATACGCTTTCCCAAGATCCGAAAGCAATTCATTCCAATTGAACTTGCCATAAAATTTGTCAACCTGAGGAATCTCTTTCCCCAGTTCCTTCAAATAGCGTTCAGAAAGACATCCCATAACATACAGCTGCTTGAGACGTCCTTCCTCCTTTGCCTGACAAAATTCAAGTATCATGTTAATGGATTCTTCCTTCGCATCACCGATAAATCCACATGTATTTATAACAGCAATCTCTCCTTGTGGGTTTTCCGAATCATGGGTTACACGATACCCATTCAACTCAAGCTGATGGATGAGACGCTCTGAATCAACCAGATTCTTTGAACAACCAAGGGTGATTATGTCTATCGTATTTTTCCTCATAAAAAATTAAAGAAGAACAAACTACAATCTTATCAAAATCAGTCTTCGCCAAACAGAGAGTTTACAAACTCCTTACGATTGAACGGCTGTAAATCCTCCATACCTTCGCCAAGACCAATATACTTCACCGGAATCTTAAACTGCTCTGATATGCCTATCACTACACCACCTTTTGCTGTTCCGTCAAGTTTCGTGATAGCCATCGAGGTTACCTCTGTAGCCTTGGTAAACTGTTTTGCCTGTTCAAAAGCATTCTGTCCGGTAGAACCGTCAAGTACAAGAAGTACCTCGTCCGGCGCATCAGGTACAACCTTCTTGACCACATTCTTTATTTTGGTCAATTCATTCATCAGCCCCACCTTATTATGAAGACGTCCCGCCGTATCAATCAGCACAATATCCGCCCCATTTGTCACAGCAGAGCTTACCGTATCGTATGCTACAGAAGCGGGGTCAGCACCCATCTGCTGCTTAACCACAGGCACACCTACCCTGTCTCCCCAGATACAAAGCTGTTCGACAGCAGCAGCACGGAAAGTATCGGCAGCACCAAGACAAACTTTATAACCGGCATTCTTGAACTGATATGCCAATTTACCAATCGTCGTGGTCTTACCCACACCATTGACACCAACTACAAGCACCACATACGGTTTGCGTGAGGATGCAATCTGGAATCCTTCGGTATCACTCGTATTGTTGTCCGTAAGGAGAGCCGCAATTTCTTCACGTAAAATCCGGTTGAGTTCAGACGTACTGACATATTTGTCACGCGCCACACGCTCTTCAATCCTCCGGATAATCTCAAGGGTTGTATCCACACCAACATCCGATGTTATCAGTACCTCCTCAAGATTGTCAAGCACCTCATCATCTACTTTGGATTTACCGGCTACAGCACGTGCAATTTTTCCGAATACGCTCTCTTTTGTCTTGGACAGACCATTATCGAGTGTATCTTTCTTTTGTTTTGAAAAAAAGTCAAAGAATCCCATACATATTTTTTTAACACGACATCAATTTAGCAGACACCTTCAAAAAAAGGACATCCTGCTGTTGCAAAGATACAACCTTTAAATTAAAGGACAAAAAAACCTCTCCAAAAGTCACATGGAGAGGTCTTATAAGAATGCTGTTAAAAACAGCTCCGACAATCATTTTTATTTCTTCAAGAAATCTTTCACACTTTCATTCGGAAGCATTCTTTCATCAAAAACGTATGCACCTGTCTTTGGAGACTTACACATCTTGATTACTTTTGTGAAAGAACGGCTGTCCTTATTCTGGAGTGTAGCGACTGTTTTCTTTGCCATAATTCAATTATATTATTTTATTTCCTTATGAACTGTAACCTTCTTAAGGATTGGGTTATACTTCTTCAACTCCAAACGATCCGGAGTATTCTTGCGGTTCTTTGTTGTCACATAACGTGATGTTCCAGGCAGACCGCTGTTCTTCATCTCTGTGCATTCAAGGATTACCTGCACTCTGTTACCTTTAGCTTTCTTTGCCATCTTTTATGTTCTCCCTAACTTTTATTATGCAATAACCCGAATATCTTTCCAGTCACAATAACCCTTAGCAACAGCCTGCTTGAGGGCAGCATCAAGACCTATACGGTTGATGATACGAAGACCGGCTGCACTTACCTTAAGTACAATCCAGCAGTCTTCTTCTACATAGTAGAATTTTTTAGTGAACAAATTGACATTAAACATTCTCTTTGTTCTGCGCATAGAGTGAGAAACATTGTTTCCAACTCTTGACCTTTTTCCAGTAATCTGACAAATTCTTGACATATTATTATTTCTTATTCAGAATGTGGATTCTATTATTAATATTTTTTGTCTTCAATATTTGCGGTCTGAACATGGATGCACACGAGCATTACAGCTCGTAGCACCGTTCCTACCAAACAAAAATATTGTTATGCTTCTGCAGAAACCTCAACCGGCTCTACTGAAATCACACTGCGGTCGAGACGTCCACGTTTGAAAGAGACCAATCCGTCCACAAGTGCATAAAGAGTATGGTCACTACCCATACCTACGTTCTTTCCAGCATAATGCTTTGTACCTCTCTGGCGAACTATGATATTACCAGCCTTTGCAAACTGACCTCCAAAAAGCTTAACACCAAGTCGTTTTGAATGTGACTCACGTCCGTTCTTCGAACTACCTACACCTTTTTTATGTGCCATGTTTCTTTCTCCTTTTTAATGTTTTGTTAAGCGATTACCTGTGTTACCTTCAACTCTGTAAACTGCTGACGATGACCTCTGAGCTTACGATAGCCCTTTCTTCTTCTCTTGTGGAATACGAGAACCTTGTCATTCTTTACAAGCGGTGTCAAGACTTCGCATACCACTTTTGCACCCTCTACTACCGGTGCACCGACAACTACAGTACCGTTGTTGTCAACCAATAACACCTTTTCAAATTCAACAGTCGCCTGAGCTTCAACATCCTGAATGTGCTGAACGAAGAGTTTCTTACCCTCTTCTACCTTGAACTGCTGACCGTTAATTTCTACAATTACGTACATGTTTGATATTTAATTATTAAAAAACGGTTTTGACCGGGAGGCGGAGCCAACCCGTAGCTCTCTTTTTCTGCCCCTTCGGCATAAATCGGCTGCAAATATACACATTTTTATTCTCACTGAGAAATAAACGTTCCCTGTTTTTGTTATTTCATCCTAAAAAATGTTTTTTTTCAGCTGATTTTATCAGAAAACAGTACAGTGGCATGAGTGTGTCTGAAAGTATTCGTATTCAAAAGAATACACTTACAGCCTCTTCCATGCCACTGTAGCAAACAAAAATCAAGAGCAGATCTAACACATATCAAGCAAACAGTCTGACGGATAATTCATCTTACCGTAAGATGAAAACATCCCTGTTTCTTCTCATATTTCACATAGCACTGCTCCTGCTTACGAAGGTCGTCGAGCACCTCTGAAAGTACAAGCTTCATTTCAAAATTCCAGCGAGTAAGACTTCTCGCATCATCATTATAATGTCCTACAACCGGAACAAACCTGTTATATGCAATATCCACCGTTGTGCCATAGCAATGACAAGAATTTGTCGTCGCATTGACGTTACCGCGCTGCAGACGCTCTATATCACTTCCTGTACGCAATACGGATGTTACCATGAGCAAATGAGGAGGCATTCCTTTAGAGCGGAGAGAGTCAATAAAATTGACACTTATGGTATTAAGCAGATGTTGTGCTTTCGGCACGAGATAAGGCATAGAATGACTTAAATCATCCACCGTATAAAAAGGAGAATTGCTGATGTTCACGAGTTTGTTCATCCTCACAAGCAGATGCGCCTCTTCACGTGTATGTACGGGAGTTATGCCATTTAATCTTGCTGCCTCAAGCTGTACATCATTGATATCCGGAAAGCATCTGTCAAAACTATAAACTCCTATCACTCTGTTTCTACCGACACCTGCATCTATAACACCTTCAACAGGAATCGTGTCCAATACATCCGATGAGCTGTCCGCCGGATCATCTTCCAACTCCGTGCCGTCGGCATCATCTCCCAGAGGAACACAATCTTTCATTTCCCTCTCGGAAAGCGCAGAAGACAAAGAGTCCTGCATTGCCATCGCGCGATGTTTGCCAGCCATTATATCAGGAACGTCAATAGAAAAGGCATGACGGATAGCAGCAATAAGAATCATGCCAACACAAAATATGACAAGAAAGCTACATTTATTATATTTATCTTGCTTTTTTTTCTTTCTTTTCATTTCAACTTCTATGCCAGTTTTCTTTTTTCAAGCTCTTCCTGAACGCACAATATGATTGTGAATCTTTTCATTCAATTCGTCTGCCGCCATAAGACGCTCTATTGGCACGTGCATTCTCCATCGCCAATAATGGTTTGGATTTGCCGGTATATTGATTCTTTCAGCTGAAGCATCCGGATTGCGCAACGACTCGTCCATTGACAACCAGTCTTGAATGGACAAGAGACAAAGCATGGACGGACAGAACAGATGGCGAGACACAATCTCTTCACAAAGCCATCCTGTAAGCTGCTGCGGAGCCTGCCCGTCTTTATGAAGGGCATTGTTGTAGAAACGCTGTGCCCGTTCATAGTCCTCATCCCACCATTGGCGCAAAGTAGGCATGTCGTGAGTAGAAATTGTACTCACAGAGCGATAAGGGTTGTGTTCCAGTCTGCCGAACTCCATTCCCACAGCCTTTGGCATGGTCTGGATTTCAAGACTCAGAATGCGCAACTGCTCCATAACCCATGACACACAGTCAGGAACCATTCCGAGGTCTTCCGCACACACAAGCATACGAGTGGCTTGGGTAAGCAGAGGCAGTTTCTTCATGGCTTCTTCATACCAGAACTGGTTATGACGACGGTAGTAATAATCATTGTATAGATTATTGAATGCCAGTTTCTCGCAATCAGACAGCGACTGATATGCAAACCCGTGTTGTGCAGAGATACGCGGATGATACATTGTCGAGAAATGTCGGTCTGCCACAAACAACACCTCACTGACAAGTGAATAAAGTCCGTCACGCATATCACAACTGTCCTTGTCAGTCTTCTTGCTGAAGGCTGCCTCTATTTTGCGCTGTGTGTCGAACTCCGGTTTCAATCTGTAGAATCCGTCACTGAGCCTGTCGAGGTAAAGCAGTCTGACTATATCTGCCTTATATCCGAAGATGTGTCCAAGAGTTTCGTCCGTAATATAAGGTGTCGTCATGAAACTACGCTTGAAAGCAAGTCCGTATCCTTCAATCTCATTAATACTTAAAGGTAGTGACGGAGAGAACTGTCCGAGCAGACCGTGAACAGAGTGCATCGGTATTTCCCATATACGGAAGAATCCGAGTACATGGTCAATACGGAAAGCGTCAAAATAATCTGCCATCTTTCTGAAACGGCGCAGCCACCAACGGCATCCGTCGGCTTCAAGGGCATCCCAGTTATAGGTCGGGAATCCCCAGTTCTGACCGTTGACAGAGAAGTCGTCAGGCGGAGCACCTGCCTGGCTGTCAAGATTAAAGTAATAAGGTTCTGTCCAGGCTTCCACACTGTCGCGACTGATTCCGATAGGAATATCTCCTTTTATGATGACACCATATTTATGAGCCGTATTCCTCACATCAAGCATTTGCAGATGAAGCTGATACTGAATATAATAGTACAATGCGATATCAATATATGCGGCACTACCTCGGCTGCACAGCCTTTCTATTTCCTTACGGTCATAGACCGAATATTCTTTCCAGAGAGAGAAAGTGGCTGTACCGTTCTTATCGCGAAGATAACAGAATGCAGCATAAGGAACAAGCCAGTCGGAATTGGCGGAAAAGAACTCCTTAAACCCTTCGGACTGAAGCACAGCCTCCCCTTCTTGGGCATATATCAAACGAAAATATTCCATTTTCAGGGCACATACCGCCTCATAATCTACAGCGACGAGACTGTTCAGCTCCTGCTGCTTTATCATGAACACCTCCATCTTGAGTCTGTCCTTCAGTCTGCCAAGTGCCCCTATATTACAGTATATAGGATGGAGAGCATATATGCTTATGGCATTATAAGGATAAGAATCCGATTTAGTCCCGGTTTTGATAGTGTCATTGATTGGCAGAATCTGCACGGCATGCATACCCGTCTTGGCTGCCCAGCGAATCAATGCTTTCATATCGCCGAAATCACCGATGCCATAACTTTTCTCCGTGCGCAAAGAGAACACAGGCACCACCACTCCGGCGCATTTCCAGTTGGAAATCTTGAACTTCGGCATCGAATCGGATTTCACCCATACTTGGTTGGCTGTAAGTTTCAGGCTATGTACCTTGCGGTTCATGCCTTCCTCCCACTGCAAAATACGGTTATTGTCATCTACAATGACATACTTATATTCTATCGGACGGTAAATCAGCGAAGCATCAATGTTGAAGGCCCACTCCTGAAGAGCGACAAGCGACATACGCATCGGAGTAGCCCACCCTCCCAACTGTGCGGGACTGCCGACAATGGCAAGGTGCTCGCCTTTGCGTAAACGCGGTTCTACCACTCTGAACTGCAAAGTCTGTCCGAACAGAGGCAGCTCTACATTTGAATCATGATGTGCAATACATTCAGTATATGCGGAACTGAACAACGGCAACTCAGCCGGAATAGGTCGCCAAATATCATCGACAAGATAAGAAACATTGTCCTTGGTGAGATTTATCACATGAGGAGCGACTTCCCATTCCGTCCAAACCAGACTTCCGTCTGAATACAGCGCATACCGATATTCCGCCTTATCAGCCGCAGCACCGTCGAAAGTGACTTCACCTTCCCAGCGCTGCCCATCAAAAGTTTCAAGCGGACACTCCCGCTCTTTCAATACAGAGGCGCCCTGCTTTATCTTTAATATCACACGCAGGTCTTCACCCCAATTCGTCCGGTATTCTATGCTGAAATGTATCTTCATTTTTATTCCTTTTTACAAGTCTCTTAAATCCACAATACAACGTGTTATTTTTCTATAATATTCAGAGCAACAAAAAAAAATGTGCTCTCACCATATTGCCATGTCTGAGCATTCACTCAACTTAGCGTTACAAAAAGTCAAATAATCTCAATAAGGCATGGCAAAAATACAAATAAAATCCGAGAAACGGACTTCTTTCGTCGGTATATTTCCTATAATGGGGATTCAAGTTTCGCAAGGGTAGAGGGTCGAGTATCTTTTGACGTAATTGCTTAGTGTTCATCTTAATCGTTCCTTTTATCTTCTTCCAAGCGTTTGTTACTCTCTACGTCTTCCTCGAATGCACGTATTTCATCAGTGAGGACTCTTTGCAGTTCTTCTTTCGGTACAATCAAAGAATAGTCAGCAATGCCGATAGGCTTATGGAAATCTTCGAGCGCAAGTTCCACATCAACATGGTCTTTTTCTGCACAAAGAATAATACCTATAGAACGATTCTCGTCTTCGCCACGCTCCAAGCGGTCGAGCAGTGAAAGATAGTAGTTCATCTTGCCTACATATTCAGGCTTGAATGCTCCAATCTTCAGGTCAATAGCAACAAGGGCTCGTAAACCTCTGTGGAAGAACAGCATATCTACACGACTTTCCTTGCCATTATACTCCAAAACGTGCTGGTTGCCAATGAAAGTGAAGCCTTTGCCCAACTCCATTAAGAAGCGAGTGATTTTAAAAACAAGTCGGCTCTCCAATTCTAATTCAAGAATAGGATTGGTTATACCCAAGAAGCCAAGGTTGTATCTGTCTTTGAACACCTCATTGACATAGGCTGCTTGTTCGGCTGGTAATACACGTGAAAAATTGTTGTCAAGAGGGGCAAGTGCATGTGTCTCATGCATCTTCATTTTGATTGCATTGAGCAACAGGTCGCGATTCCAGTGCTTGGCAACTACTTCATGGGCATAAAACATTGTCGCGTCATCATCTATATTCTTGTTAAGTAACAACAGATTATGCGACCATGGCAAAACTGCTACGCTCTGTAGCAGTTTTGGGTCGGAATTGAAATAACGAACATAGAATCTCTTCATATTCCATAGCTGACGTGGCGAAAGTCCGATGTAAGGAAATCTTGTTTTCAAATCATCGGACAACCGTTTTACGACACTATCCCCATGCTTCCCTTCTATCTTCCTATCATATAAAAGCTTTCCAATGTTCCAATAAGCATTGGAAACTGATTCGTTTAGTTTGCGCGCGATTTGCGTGCGAGATGATTCGATAACTGCTACGGCTTGTAGCAGTATTTCGTTGTAATCTGGTTCCTGTATATTTGTTAACTCTGTTGACATAGATGCATTAATTTTACAATTAGTTTCCTCTCAATAGTATCTGTCATCAGGCTTGTAGCAAGCGACAAAATCATCAAGGCGACTCTCCGTAAGCAGATTTTGCTTCAATGTGTGCTTGATGTTCGTGCGGTAGTCATTATACCGTACCGATGGACTGTAGGGTGACATTTGAACTGAGTGTGGCCTTGCCATAAACTTCGGGAGAGTAGGTGGCGGTCTGTGTCAACAGTCCCGAGCCAAATTCGCTCTCCATCATTGGTCCTGCTTTCACCTTTAGTCGTGCACCCATAGTCTCTCGCAAGATATTAAAATCGAATGTGAGCATGGCACCAAGATAGACATTGCCCTTGCAGGTTATGTCCAATTGCGACTTCGTACCTTCGTCAGCTCCGCCTGTATTGGTAATTTGGAAGGTTGGCTCTTCTCCCGGACGGCGCACATAGTTTACCGTATATTGAGTTGAACGGTTCATCCTCATGTTCGCCGACAGTTCTGCCGATATTTCACCGAATCCACTTAAGACTACTTCGGGAGTGAATACAAAAGCATACACCCCCAATGGAACAGTGATGAGCCTCATTTCTTCTTCCACAGTAGCTTCAGTCTATTTTTGCAGTCAGAGATACTTCCTGAGTATTAGTAACGACTGCATTGAAACTGTATATTGTATAGAGCTTTATTGTTTGCGCCCTATTGGTCAATTTGATATAAATATTGTTGTTGTCAGTCGAGAACGAACTTATTGAGCCACTTTCTACTATATCCTCTATACCCGCTTCGGACGAATCTGCAAACGTGTATTTCTTAATGTTTGAAATTTGGTAGTGTTCAGTGCTGATGACGATTGTGCCTTCATCGAAACAGACTTTAGGCATTTGCGATATGGGGAAAAATGCGTATGAACCATCCATGAAATGAACTAACATGCAATTTTGTTCTTGAAGTTGTTTCTACTTTTGTGCATTGTGAATTTTTTTAAGGAAAATAACAAGGAAAGCAAGGAAGTTCCACCCCTTCCAACTCGATATTGTGGTGTCAAAGCGAATCAATACAGCTTTGAAGCCGTCCATCCATGCGTT
>JAGASY010000014.1 GCA_017621515.1 Bacteroidaceae bacterium | reverse complement strand
ATCCCAATTTATATATCGCAATTCTATTTATAGAGTCAGATATTGTATGGATTTTGTTATATTCATCATCTGTTGTTGCATATACATAAGTGAAATTTCTGAAATGATAACCTATTTGCAGTTCTGGGTAATCATAGTAACAAAGCCATTCCTTTACTAAAAACAAATAATAGGTTTTATTTTCAAAAAATATTTTTTTTGTTTGAATATCTGCAATATTTGAAATTCCCTCAAATATTGTTTTCTTAGCCAAAGTAGATGCACTTAACCTTTTGGGTATTTTGCTATTATTATATTCATTTATTATTGCATTGTAATATCCGCTCCATCTTTGTTTGTGTGAATCATATGCCCATCCTACAAAGTTTAATACGACAGGAGAACTTTTAATTAATTTAGTGTGTATATCAGTCCTATTTACTCGTGGTTGTGCAAACGTAGAAGTGCACAATATTGTTAAGATTATCAGTAAAATATTCTTCATAATGGTGTTGTTTTTAGTTGCCTATATTGTATTTGATAAATCCGTTCTCTTCTTATTAAGTATGCTATCTTCTTTGTCTCTTTTCTTTTTTTCAGCTTTTTCACGCTCTCTTTTTTCGTTTTCAAGCATATTTGTTATATTATAGTCATCTATTTTTATTGTGAGTACATACGAGGCTCCAGCAGTCCCTCCTCCATATTTCTCAGCCTTATTCTTTATTGTTATTCTTTTCTTTGGAAACACCCAATACATACGGATGCAATCTGCTCTCTCATGCCCACGAATTTCATCATAACCCGAATATTCATCATCGGGTAAACCGTATTTCTTTTTAAAATGTGTTATCAAATCACGGATATAAGGCTCTGGATGATATTCTGCTCCACTATTGTATTCTCTCCTATATTCTCTATAAATATAATCATGCTTTAATGTTAGAGAATAAAGTTTGTTGTGATGAAATTCCGCATCCCATATATCCAAGCCAATATCTCCTATTTTTAATGCCGTATATCCAAAATCTGCTTGTATCCTTTTTAGTTCTTTCTCATAGTCCTTTCTGTTTTGTCCTAAATAAATTCCCCTAAAAACGGTTTTATCTTCAGACATAATTGTATCAGCCTTGTCCCTTATTTTCTTTAGAAATCCATTAATAGAATCTTCTTTTGCTTTCTTGATAGAATCTTCTATTTCCCAATCAAATCTTTCATGTTTATAGTTCTCGTTTCCACATGATGTGAGCGCAATTGATAAAACAAAGAGTAATAACATTATCTTATGTTTATCTTTAATTAATGCAAACCAAAAGTGCATCCACCTGTTTCCACCGTTATATCCCATAGTTATAATTATTTTAATTTTTGCTCAACCAATGAACGAAGCCAATCAATTTCCTTGTGTAATCTTTCGTTTTCTATGTGTAACATTTCTATTTCCTTTTGAAGAACAGCACTGTTCTCATTTATACGTGTATGCAATAATGGAAATTCCATCATTTGCATACACCGTTTTTATAGAATGTTCTCAATTACGCTTACGGATATATTTCTGTTCAATACCTGAGAAATGTAGTATCTGTAGGAAAAAGAACAAAAGTCCGAATGCTTACATATTCAGAAGGCTTGCCATCTGCAACTGCACTTCTTTCGCCTTTTCTGCAGCCACCTCGGCAAAACGTTCCGTCTTGTCGGCATAGATGATGGCTCTGCTTGAATTGACAATCAGTCCGCAATCCTTTGTCATGCCATATTTGCACACTTCTTCAAGGCTTCCGCCCTGTGCACCCACACCCGGAACAAGCAGAAAATGCTCTGGCACAATCTTGCGTATGTCCTCGAACATACGTCCCTGTGTCGCACCGACAACATACATCATGTTGTCTTTGTTTCCCCATTCCTGACTCTTCCGCAGAACTTTCTCAAACAGACGTTCACCCTGTTGGTCTTCCGTTAATTGGAAATCATGGCTTCCTTTGTTGGAAGTAAGTGCAAGCAATATCACCCATTTTCCTTCATATTGGAGGAAAGGAGTCACACTGTCTTCGCCCATGTACGGAGCCACAGTCAACGAGTCAACATTCATCTCCTCAAAAAATGTACATGCGTACATTGTCGAAGTATTTCCTATATCACCACGCTTTGCATCTGCTATGACAAAATGATTCGGATAGTTTTCATGAAGATAATTGATTGTTTTCTCAAACGAAATCCATCCTTTAACACCGTTGCTCTCATAGAAAGCAAGATTAGGCTTGTATGCCACACAATAAGGTGCCGTAGCGTCTATGATTGCTTTGTTGAAAGCAAACATTGGGTCATCATCTGCAAGCAGATGTTCCGGTATTTTCTTGAGGTCAGTATCCAGTCCTACACAAAGAAAAGATTTCTTCTCACGAATTTGTTCAATAAGTTCTTGTCTGGTCATATTAATTTCATTTTTTTTATTTTCCGCACAAAGATAGAGATTTTTAAGGATATCTGCATGATTATACAGCACACATCGTAGAATAATCTCTGCAAAAGCAGAATGTTCATTTCTTAAACAGCCAGCCGGAAAACTCAAGTCTCGTGTTCTTGTCATCTTTATAAAGAGGTATATCATACCGCATCAGCATGAATACGCTGCCGGATGAACTGCAACGCATAAGCACAGGAGTCCGATAGGGTTGCTCAATCTGCTTAATTTGTTTTATATTCATATATATAGTATCATTTTCTCCGCCATTTTCGGTAGAAACCACAAATTTGACAATTCCATCATAGTCGCAAGCAAAAGGTTTCGTACTTTCATATTCCAGATTCAGCATACGGCTATACCCTTTAGGAATTTCTATTTCTGTCTTTTCTTCTATATAGGCAGAGTAATTGGCATAACTATAGCTGACAGAAGCACTGTCTGCATGCTGCCAACTGCTCCAGAAATAAATGTCTTTGTCTGCTATGTCCGCCACAGATTCACGTCCGAACCAGCTGACCATATACTCCAGCCGACTGCAAATCATTTCAGCCTTTTCCTCCGGTATCTTGTTCATGAACTCCCTGTATTCCTCCTTCGACAGCGGCAGATTCTTCGCACCCAATGCAAGCAGTTCGTTTTTTATACTATGGAAAATCACTTTGTGAGTTATGCTGACATAATTGACCGGCAATGCCGAGGTAATGAGGAATATTGCGCTGAACGAAATTGTAATCCAGTTTATGCGCTTCGCTCTTGTGATGAAGAGTCCGATACAGACCATATAGAACCAAGCGTTGAGCGTAGCAAGGTACAAGCGGTTGATGCTTATTCCATAATCATGAAAACGTCTGACAATACCTATGGTCATCAGTACAAGCAGAGGCAGTATCACCATCGGCAGCCAGCGGGCAATAAACTCGTCAAACCTTTTATGCTCTTTCTTCCTTGCCGGATACAATCCTAATTCCACACCGATACATCCAGCCATCAGTGCGACCACGAGCCACGAAACCCATCCGTCGGGCAACTTCCAAAGATAGAGTATCCGGCACGCATATACATAAAGCACAAGCAGATAGCATCCTATCAGAGGTAGGAACAAATAGTGCATCACACCGTTCATGAATTTTGAAACGGCAGGTGTCCGGTCATGTTTGGCTTCTCCATGAGGAATAAGCCCGAGAAACAACAACGAAGGAAGATATAAACAAAACAGCACGGAAAGGTTCGCATAGCAGTCTCCGTCAATATCCATACCGAAAAGATGAGAAAAAGAGGCTGTAAGCAAGCTCAGTCCGCCGAACATGATAAATCCGACTACATGCGACACGGCAAACTGCGACACCAGTCTCATCGCAAAGTTCCATGATGCCACATTGTCTTTTTCTTTCAGGAAAGAGAGAAAGAACATTGACAGCCACAGGGCAAGTATAGCAGCTGCATGGGAAATGCCCTGCTCCAGAAATGTCTGTGATTCCGGTAAAGAATATAAATAGACAGCATCAACTATCAAAATCAGATGCGCCACCACGTTGACTGCAATCACTCTGTATTTATTTGTCGTTTCTTCCTGCCACAAATGGAGAGTGAGAGACAACATATATCCTACCGAGAGATAATAAGAGAGCACAACGAAAAGACGTTCACTGAACAAGTCTTCCTCATTTATATTGATAAGCAGAAGGACAGTCAATGCTGTGATGTATGCCACAGCTACAGGAAACCTGTCAATACAATGCCGGAATATTTCCGTAATGATTCTCGGATAAGACTTAAGGTTCATACTCTTTTACTTTATAAAATGAATAAAAAAGAGACACAAGTCACCGTTCTAAACATGATTTTCATATTTTCCGGCACTCATGTCTCCATATACAACTCACAAATATATAATCTGAATCAGCATTCCTGCTACAAATCAGCCTCTTTCAAGCGTTCCGCGTTCTCGGCCACAATCAAATGGTCAATACAGTCCTGTATGTCACCGTCCATAAATGCAGCCAAGTTATAAATCGTATAGTTTATGCGGTGGTCTGTAATGCGCCCTTGCGGATAATTGTATGTCCGTATCTTTGCAGAACGGTCGCCTGTCGAAACCATCGTTTTGCGTCGGGAAGCAATGTCGTCAATGTATTTCTGGTGTTCACGGTCATAAATCCGAGTACGCAAACGCGCCAGTGCGCGTTCCTTGTTTTTCGGCTGGTCACGTGTTTCAGTACATTCAACCAGAATCTCTTCCATCTCTCCTGTGTTAGGATTCCGCCACATGTATCGGGCACGCACTCCCGATTCTACCTTGTTCACATTCTGTCCTCCTGCGCCGCTGCTCCTGAACGTATCCCACTTTATCTCTCCTTCATTAATCTGGACATCAAAAGCCTCTGCCTCAGGAAGCACTGCCACTGTAGCCGCCGAAGTATGCACTCTGCCTTGAGTCTCCGTAGCCGGTACTCTCTGCACACGATGCACTCCGGATTCATATTTAAGGATTCCATACACACCCTCGCCGGTCACATTGAATATAATTTCCTTGTAGCCACCCGATGCGCCTTCCGAGAAACTGGAGACTGTGATGTGCCATCCTTTTATTTCGCAATACTTTGAGTACATGCGGAACAAGTCTCCGGCAAACAAGGCAGCCTCGTCTCCTCCGGTTCCTCCACGTATTTCCATCACCACATTCTTTCCGTCTTCCGGATCGGCTGGAATAAGCAGCAGTTTGATTTCCTCTTCAAGTTCGGGAATACGCTTCTCGTTGACCTCAATCTCTTCACGCGCCATCTCACGCATTTCCGGATCATCTTCAGAAGAAAGTATCTGCTTTGCCTCTTCCAGATTGGAAATGCAGGCTATATATTCCTTCCGCGCATTCACGATGTTCTGAAGATCCTTATATTCCTTGGTAAGCTTGACATACCTTTTCTGGTCGCCTATCACATTAGGGTCTGTAATAAGCGTGGACACTTCCTCAAATCTGCTCACCAAACCGTCAAGTTTGTCAAGAATGTTATTGTTGTCCGCCATTTTTAATCTATCAGTGTATTATGTATAAAAGAAAGACAAGTCACTCTCTCTTCCTTATTCATATTGAGTTAATATCTGAACTCACCAAATTCGCTCTTGATGACAAGTTCCTTCGTGTCGCTTGCCTCAATGTGTCCTACAATCTGCGCATCGATATTGAAGCTCTTGGAAATTTCGATAACCTTGTCCGCGTTCTCAGGAGACAGATATACTTCGAGACGATGCCCCATGTTAAATACCTTATACATTTCAGCCCAGTCCGTACCGCTTTCCTTTTGTATCGCCTTGAACAATGGAGGTACAGGGAACATGTTGTCCTTCACAACCTTGCAGTTGTCACTGACAAAATGCAGCACTTTGGTCTGTGCACCGCCTGTGCAATGAACCATACCGTGTATGTCGGCACGCATTTCGTCGAGCAGCTTCTTTACGACAGGAGCGTATGTACGAGTCGGAGACAAAACCAGTTTGCCGGCATTCACCGGTGCACCCTCCACACTGTCTGTCAGTTTGTAGCTGCCGCTATACACAAGTTCCTGCGGCACAGCCTTGTCATAGCTTTCCGGATATTTCTCTGCAAGATATTTGGCAAACACGTCATGGCGCGCTGAGGTCAGTCCGTTGCTACCCATTCCGCCGTTATACTCTTTCTCGTATGTAGCCTGTCCGCAACTGCTGAGTCCTACAATCACATCGCCGGGCCGTATGTTCGCATTGTCTATCACATCGCTGCGCTTCATGCGGCAAGTCACGGTAGAATCGACAATGATGGTGCGTACCAAATCACCCACATCTGCTGTCTCGCCACCTGTGGCATATATGCCTATTCCCATCTTGCGCATTTCTGCAAGAAGTTCGTCCGTACCGTTGATAATTGCACTTATCACTTCTCCGGGAATGAGCATCTTGTTTCTTCCGATAGTTGACGAAACAAGAATGTTATCTACAGCACCCACACACAGCAAATCGTCGGTGTTCATAATGAGCGCATCCTGAGCGATGCCCTTCCATACAGACAGGTCACCGGTCTCTTTCCAGTACATATAAGCAAGGCTCGACTTTGTGCCTGCTCCGTCGGCATGCATTATGTTACAGTACTCAGGGTCGCCGCCCAAAATATCAGGTATTATCTTACAGAATGCCTGCGGGAAAATACCTTTATCAATATTTTTGATGGCATTGTGCACATCTTCCTTTGCTGCGCTTACTCCGCGCATCATGTATCTCTGATTGCTATCCACGACTTAAAAGTTTATATTTCACAATTTTCGACAAAGTTAAGCAATATCAGCGTAAAAACAGCTATTCATAATCATATTTTTATTATATAGTGGTGAGTACATGAGAATTAAAAGTTTGTTCATCGGTTCCAAGGGCAAAAATGAAGTTTTTCAATTTGACAAAATGATATTTTCGCCCAAAATGAAAATTTAACATTTGAAGCGATTTTTTGTTGAGGACGAAGAGATAAAATTTTTGGCTTGAATATAACTTATTGATAATCAATATAATATAAAATTTTCAAAATGCTCAAAAAAACGTGCCGGACGCAATTTTTCGATATTTTTTTAGTGTTTTGATAATGTGTTGATTATTAAATTGTTACATCAAAATGTACCATTCCCATCTCCAAATACCACTTTAGAACCGCTCACTTTTAAGTTTTTATTTAGACTCTCTTCTAAAGCTACGATTTATACACTTCTTAACATTTTAGCCGATGCAAACTGCTTTTTTCTCAGCTTCCTACTGTCTTTTTATTTTCAGCGCGCTGTCGTCAAATTTTCAGCGCACAGCAAATAAAAAAGCAGCGCACTGGAAATAAAATTACAGTGCGCTGGAAATGTGACGACAGTGCGCTGGAAATCTGAAAACTTAGTAGTTTTTTCAAAAAAACTCTTCGCCGGAAATAAACAAATGTAAAAGAACTGTTTCAAAACGAAACACTATTTCACAATTCTCGTGGGCTTCACGAAATGCGTGTAGAATCCTCATTCTTCGAAGAAAGTTCGTCGTGCTTCATTTTGAAGCGTTCCAAAGGGCTTAGAATTTTAACATTTGGAAAAATCAAAAAGATAGTATTAATGGTGTAAAATAAGATGTTTGCAATTAAATAAGTTGTGTGTGCTGTCATTTTGTCAAAATTGGATACCCCTCTAAAAAACGATGTCAAAAATTTTTTTATGGGAGTATTTATAGGCTGTTTTGTGAGTCTATTCACAGACTTCAAAAATGTTGAATACATTTGCATTGTCCTCGCATATCCCTTCTTCTGACCAAAACAAATAAATTCTGGTCAGTCTATCATAATATTTTCAAAAAATTGTACTGCTTAATCAAAATCCGTATCTTTGTACATGAAATTAATAAAGAAAATATGTTATCAGTAGAAGAATTAAACGACAAGCTTATAGATCTTGCTTTTGCCGAAGATATAGGTGATGGTGATCATACTACTCTTTGTTGTATTCCAGAGAATGCAATGGGTGAGTCAAAACTTCTTATTAAAGAGGAAGGTGTTTTTGCCGGTGTAGAGATAGCTAAACAGGTGTTCCATCGTTTTGACCCGGAACTTCAGGTTGAGGTGTTCATCAATGATGGTGCGCATGTCAAGCCGGGAGATATTGTGATGAGCGTAAAAGGTAAGATACAAAGCCTGTTGCAGACAGAGCGTTTGATGCTTAATATACTTCAGCGTATGAGCGGCATAGCGACGATGACTGCCAAATATGTGAAGAAGTTGGAAGGTACACACACACACGTGCTTGACACTCGCAAGACGACTCCGGGTATGCGTATGCTTGAGAAGGAAGCTGTGAAGATTGGCGGAGGAGTCAACCACCGTATTGGACTTTTCGATATGATTCTGTTGAAGGACAACCATATTGACTTTGCCGGAGGCATAGAGAATGCCATCAGCCGCTGTCATGAATATCTGAAGGCGAAGGGCAAAGACCTGAAGATTGAGATTGAGGTGAGAAATTTTGAGGAACTTGACAGGGTGCTTGCTTTTGGCGGTGTCCATCGCATCATGCTTGACAATTTCACTCCTGCTGACACCCGTAAGGCTGTGGAGCTTATTGGCGGAAAATATGAAACGGAGTCATCGGGCGGTATCACTTTTGACACTTTGCGCGACTATGCCGAGTGTGGAGTTGACTTTATCTCTGTCGGTGCACTTACTCATTCGGTGAAAGGGCTTGACATGAGTTTCAAGGCGGCAGATTCTTCCAAGCTTGTAATATAAACAAACTTTTGATTTGCAGTGTTTATATCAGCGGCTAAGGTTGTTTGCTTATTAATATAAAAATCCGAGGCGGACGATTCCGCTCTTTGGATTTGAAGCTTAAATGATTGTTTATGAAGAAGATTATTCTTTCAGCCTCAATGTTTGCGGCGATAAATGTGTTTGCCTGCACCAACCTTATTGTGGGCAAGGACGCTTCTGCCGATGGCAGTGTCATTGTAAGTTACAATGCTGACAGCTATGGCATGTATGGCAACCTCTATCGACATGTGGGAAGCAAACATGCTTCCGGTGAGAAGCGCAAGGTGTATGACTGGGATACGAACAAGTATCTCGGGGAAATACCACAGGCGGCGCAAACCTACAATGTGGTGGGGCAGATGAATGAGAATCAGGTGACAATTACCGAAACCACCTTTGGCGGGCGCGAGGAGTTGGCTGATTCCACAGGTATATTGGATTATGGAAGCCTCATATATATAGCTCTTGAGCGTTCCACTTCGGCGCGCAATGCGATAAAAATCATGACGGACTTGGTTGCACAGTACGGCTATTACAGTGAAGGTGAGACTTTCACCATTGCAGACAAGAACGAAGTCTGGGTGATGGAGATGATAGGGAAAGGTCCCGGTGTGAAAGGAGCTGTATGGGTGGCTGTGCGTATTCCGGACGATTGTATTTGTGCCCATGCCAATCAAAGTCGCATTACTACTTTCAACATGAAGGATAAGCGTAATGTGATGTATGCCAAAGATGTGGTGAAGTTTGCCCGTCAGAAAGGATATTTCACGGGAAAAGATGCGGACTTTAGTTTCCGTGATGCTTATTGTCCTCTGAACTTTGGCGGCATACGCTATTGCGATGCACGTGCATGGAGCTTCTTTAATAAATATGCCGACGGTATGGACAAGTATCTTCCATACGTCAATGGGGAAGACATGAAGCTGGAAATGCCTCTTTACATGAAGCCGAACCGTAAACTTACTGTACAGGATGTGCAGAACGGTATGCGCGACCATTATGAAGACACTCCGCTTGACATTCGCCGTGATTTGGGTGCTGGTGCATACAACATGCCTTATCGTCCGTCTCCGCTTTCCTATAAGGTTGACGGAAAGGAATACTACAATGAACGTCCGATTTCTACGCAGCAGACAGCCTTCTCTTTTGTCGGTCAGATGCGGTCGGATATGCCCGATGCTGTCGGCGGTGTGGTGTGGTGGACAAACGACGATGCTAACATGACAGCATATACTCCAATCTATTGTTGTGCCGGTTCGGTGCCGGAGTGTTATGAGCGCATCGAAGGCAAGCAGGACGATGTGACATTCTCGTGGAATTCTGCTTTCTGGCTGTGCAATACGGTTTCCAATATCGTGTATCCTTATTATTCAAAGATGATGCCCGATCTTGTTTCGGCAAGACAAGATTTGGAGGAGGACTTCTTTGCGAAGCAGAAGAATCTGGAGGCGGAAGCAAAGTCTTTGTATGAGCAGAATCCGGACAAGGCTGTGGAACTGCTGACTTCTTACGGACTTGATGCTGCTGCAAAAATGATGAACCGTTGGCAACAGCTTTTCCAGTATCTTGTCGTGAAGCACAACGATATGGTGGTGAAAAAGGAAAAGGACGGGAAGTTTGAAAAAACTCCGTATGGCTATTGTGTGCCGGTGGCGCGTCCGGGATATTCTGCCGATTACTGGAAAAAGGTGGTTGATGAGACTGGAGATAGGTATCTGTTGAAATGACGGATATATTGTGAAGTAAATAATAGAGTAAGTATAACACTAATTTTTTATAGTTATGGAACAGGAATTGATTAATCAATGTGCTTCAGTGGCTCAGAAATGGGCTTCTGATTCTGTTTTTGATGTAGAAACTCAGGCTGCTGTCAAGGCAATGCTTGAGGCTGAAGATAAAACCACGCTTGTGGATAGTTTCTATCAGACTCTGGAGTTTGGCACTGGTGGTTTGCGCGGTATTATGGGGGCAGGTACAAATCGTATGAATATTTATACAGTTGGTGCTGCAACTCAGGGACTTGCCAACTATCTGAACATGAACTTCAAGGGCATGGAGCAGATAAGTGTGGTGGTCGGTCATGACTGCCGCAACAACAGCCGTTTGTTTGCTGAGACTGTAGCAGACATATTCTCTGCCAACGGTATCAAGGTGTATCTTTTTGAGGACATGCGTCCTACACCTGAAGTGTCATTTGCTATTCGTGAGTTAGGATGTCAGGCTGGTGTAAACATCACGGCAAGCCACAACCCGCGCGAATATAACGGCTATAAGGCTTATTGGGATGACGGTGCGCAGGTTCTTGCACCTCACGACAAAGGCATTATCGACGAGGTGAATAAAGTGAAATATGAGGAAATCAAGTTCTCCGGCAATAAGGAACTTATCCAGATAATAGGAGAAGATATAGATGCTGTATATCTTGAAAAGATTCATTCTATTTCCATTGACCCTGAAGTTATCAAGCGTCAGAAGGATCTTTCTATTGTCTATACTCCGATTCATGGAACAGGTATGACACTCATTCCGCGCTCTTTGAAGCTTTGGGGATTTGAGAATGTAAACTGTGTGCCTGAGCAGATGGTGAAGAGTGGTGATTTCCCAACTGTGGTGTCTCCTAATCCGGAGAATGCCGAGGCTCTTACACTGGCACTTGACCTTGCAAGGAAGATTGATGCGGATATTGTAATGGCAAGCGACCCGGACGCAGACCGTGTGGGTATGGCATGTAAGAACGATGAGGGCGAGTGGGTGCTGATTAATGGTAATCAGACTTGTCTTTTGTTCCTCTACTATATCATAAAGAACCGTATAGCTCAAGGTAAGATGAAGGGCGATGAGTTTATTGTAAAGACTATCGTTACGACAGAACTTATCAAGAAGGTGGCAGACAAGAACCACATAGAGATGACTGATTGCTACACCGGCTTCAAGTGGATTGCTCGCGAGATACGTCTCAATGAAGGCAAGAAGCAGTATATCGGAGGCGGTGAAGAGAGCTATGGATTCTTGGCACAGGACTTTGTTCGTGACAAGGATGCTGTCAGTGCATGTTCTCTTCTTGCTGAGATTTGTGCGTGGGCAAAAGATCAGGGCAAGACGCTTTATGATATTCTCATGGAGATATACGTTGAATACGGATTCTCCTACAACAAGGCTATCAACGTGGTTAAGCCGGGAAAGAGTGGAGCTGATGAAATCAAGGCGATGATGGAGAATTTCCGTCAGAACCCTCCGAAGGAGCTTGACGGCTCGAAGGTAGTTCTTATAAAGGACTACAAATCTCTGGAGGCTATTGACGCTGCCGGAAACAAGACAAAGCTTGATATGCCTGAGACCAGCAATGTGCTCCAGTATTTCACTGAAGACGGCACAAAGGTAAGTGTGCGTCCTTCCGGTACAGAGCCGAAGATTAAGTTCTATGTAGAGGCTCCGGGAGTAATGGGTTGCTCTAAGTGCTATAAGTCTGCTTGTGTGGCAGCAGAAGCAAAGGTTGCTTCCATAGCAAAGTCTCTTGGTATATGATTTAGCCTGTGTTCTGCTCTTTGTGGAGTGGAATAGGGTAGTGGGAAGATGCAGATTCACATCCGGAGAGGGTTGAATCTGCATCTTTTTTATTTTTTGTGTCATGTTTTTAGGAGAAAAACATGAAATCATGTTTGCTGTTGTTCACAACTTCATTTCTTTTTAGTATCTTTGCAGCTGAAAACATGAAGGGCACCTGTATTTCAATGGATAGAATAGAGGATTCCGGTTCCTCCGATTAGGGTTCGATTCCCTACAGGTGTACGGATGAAAAGAGAGGATGTATTGCTTCTTTGCGCGAAGCTTATACATCCTCTCTTTTCTTATTGTGTGGTTTCTCTTGCTATATTGGGAAGTAGCTGTTCATATTATAAAGGTGGACAGCTCTTCTCCATTGAATAGTCATTCCGCTTTTTTATATGCCAGTATGCACGAGTTCTTTCTTGTCAGAACCTTTCGGCACATTTTTCTCAGTTGTTCGGCTGTGACACTTCTGTACTTCTCCACTTCTTTATCGATATCATTGGCATCGCCGTACATTTCAAAAAGTGCCAGCTGTGCGGCTAAATGCTGATTGTCCGTCCGTTCCATATAATCGGTGGATTCGTATTTGTTCTTCAGTTTCTCCAGTTCCGTGTCGGAAATCGGCTCTCGGCACAATATGTCCAGTTCGCGCCATACAGCGGCTTCGGCATCTTTGATATTGATACCTTCGGCGGGCATACCTATGATGTACAGCATACCGGCATCTGTACGGGCGGTGACGTATGCGTCTATGCTTGTGAAAACGTGGTCGCGTTCCACCAGATTATGATAAAGTCTGCACGAGCGTCCGTTGGCAAGCACATCGGAAATCATGTCGCATACATGGAACTCCTTGTCTGTACGGCTGCAAATGTGAAATGCCATGTACAGAATGTCATTAGGCACTCTTCGATATACAGTCTTCCTTCTTTGACGTTCCTGTTTCGGTTCTTGCGGAACAGGCGGTATGGTTGTCTTACGTCTTGGAATTGTTCCGAACCATTTCTCCGACAGACGCACTGTCTCTTCAAATGAAATGTTGCCGACAACGGACAAGATGGCATTCTCCGGTGTATAAAATCGGAAGAAGAAATCTTTCACCTCATCCATTGTGGCTTTTTCTATGTGCTCGGGCTTCAACCCGATGGTAGGCCAGCGGTACGGATGAACCTTGTATGCCATTTCCGACAGCAGGTGGGAGGTGTCGCCATACGGCTGATTGATATAGTGTTGCTTGAACTCTTCCACAACGACATGCCGTTGTACTTCCAGCGATTCCGGGGTGAAGGCGAGTGAAAGCATACGGTCGCTTTCCAACCAGAACCCCGTTTCCACATTTGATGCCGGAAGAGTCAGATAATAATTGGTATAATCGTTTGTGGTGAATGCGTTATTGTCTCCGCCTGCCATTTGCAACGGAGTGTCGTAATCCGGAATGTGGACAGAGCCGCCGAACATCAGGTGCTCAAACAAGTGGGCAAACCCGGTGTGGTTCTCGTCCTCGTTCCTCGCCCCTACATTATAAATAATGTTGAGCGTAACCATCTGAGTCGATTGGATTTCATGATGCACAATCCTCAGTCCGTTTTCTAAGATATGTTCGTTGATGGTCATAATATGTGAATATACTCTTAGTCGTTGATGATTGTGGCTCTTATAATCCTTATGTCCTTGAAAGGCTTGTCTTCGCCGTCTGTCTTCGCTTTCTCTATTTCTTGCACAACTTTCATGCCTTCCACGATTTCTCCGAACACGGTGTAATCTCCATCAAGCCACGGTGCGCCTCCATAAATCTTGTATGCTTTCCGCTGTTCCTGCGTGAACGGTGCCGGCGGATTGTCTGCCACCTCCGTTTTTGCTTCTGTCAGCAATGAGTCCAAAAGGTCACTCACTCCGTCGCGGTCTCTCTTCAGTCTCATGGATTCGAGCCGAGCCGTATATTTTTCTGCCTTCTTTTTGTATATCTCGTTTACCTTGTTGTCATACTTCACGCTTTCAAACCCGTTCAGATTGTCGTCTGTCTGATGTTTGCCTGTGACAATATAGAATTGGTACATGTCCGAAGCCTTCTGAGGATTCTCATCGTCACCTTCGCGTGCAGCTGCCACCACACCTCTTTTGTGGAAATGTTTCGGATAGACAAATTCCGCAGGGATTGTCGGGGCAACCACGGTGGTATCTTTGGTTTCCCCCGGACGTGTATCTGGGTCGCCGGTCTGTATCATGAAGTTGCGTATGACCCTGTGGAATGTAACACCGTCATACATTCTTTCTTTCACATTCTTGATGAAATTGTCCCTGTGTCCGGGAGTGTCGTTATAGAGTTTCAGTCGTATATTTCCGGAACTTGTTTCGAGAAGCACTTCCGTTTCCTTTTCATTGTTGGCTTTTTGTCCGCTGCAACTTATAGCAACCATGCAGCATGCAGCCAGTATTCCCGTCATCAGTTTATTCATAATGCTGTAATTTTGTGTGATTTGTAGATTTATGCAAAATTACTTTTATTTGTCGGATTTTGATGGATATGGAATGAAAAAAGTGAATTTGTACAACGGATACAACGCGAAAAGGCGGGATGTCTGCTGAAACGTCCCGCCTTTTTTAATGACACTGGGTCAAAGATTTTATTCTTCTCCTATCGTGACAGCGAAGCTCTGTGCCTTTCCTGCCGGAGTCTTACCCCATATCCACAGAGTCTGCTCTGCCGAATTTTGTGCCGATTTGAATACAGACTCAAGGTCGCTGACACTTCTTATGTTCTGATTGTTGACCTTAAGAATGATGAAGTTCTCCGAGATACCGGCTTCCTTCATGCGTCCGTTGCTCAGTTTTGCCACTTGAACACCATACGACAAGTTGAGCGACTTCTTCTGGCTGTCTGTAAGCTCCTTGAACTCCGCACCGAGAATGTCCATATTCAGAGTCTTCACCACATTGGTCGTACCTTTTGCATTTCTGAACGTGATGGTCGTTGTCTTGCTCTTCTTGTCACGTATATAGCCGACTGTAGCCTTGTCGCCCGGACGGTACTTGGTCGTTGCTTCCTGAAGCTCAGACATCTTACTAATCTTCTTTCCGTCAACAGATACGATTACGTCGCCCGACTTCAAGCCTGCTTCAGCTGCTGCTCCGTCTTCAGTTACAGCATCTATATATACACCATCTACAGTGCCGAAGTCAGCCTCGTATTTTTCGTCCTTCGATTTCTGTACGTCAATGTAGTCGTGAAGGGTCATGCCGCTTACACCAAGCATGGCGCGCTGCACAGTGCCATACTCTTTCAGGTCGGTCACCACTTTCTTCATGATGGTGGTAGGGATGGCAAAGCCGTATCCGGAGTAAGAACCGGTCTGACTGTAGAGCATGGCATTGATGCCGACAAGTTCACCGCGTGCGTTGATAAGTGCGCCACCGCTGTTTCCCTGATTGATGGCGGCATCGGTCTGAATGAATGATTCTATACCGCCGCGTTTGGCACCAAGTGCGCGTGCTTTTGCGCTCACGATTCCCGCTGTCACTGTGGAAGTGAGGTTGAACGGATTACCTACTGCCAACACCCATTCTCCCACTTTCAGCGATTCGCTGTCGCCGATGACGAGAGTAGGCAGGTCGGATGCGTCAATCTTCAAAAGAGCAAGGTCGGTGTCAGCGTCAAGACCGATAATTCTCGCCGTGAACTCACGGTTATCATTAAGTGTGATGGTAATATCATCTGCATTCTCCACCACATGATTGTTGGTCACGATATATCCGTCAGAAGAAATGATAACTCCCGAACCGGCTGCCTCTCGCTTAGGAGTCTGCACCTGACGACGCTGTGAACCTCCATTGCCTCTTCCGAAGAAATCTCCGAAGAAGTCCTCAAAAGGGTCGCGATATTCAATTGTCTGTGTCTTACCGTTCATCACCACCTTTATATATACTACGGCATTACATCCTTTTTCGGCTGCTTCCGTAAGATCTATCGGTTGTGATGGCATATTCAGCTCGTTTGAAACTTGCATTAACGGCGATTTGGTGTTAGGGGCAACAGCTTCCACAACGTCCCTTCCTGCTTCTGCTGTCCGTCTCATTGCCCCTGATGCAAAAGAATAGGCAAATGCACCTGTTATTCCTGAAACAATTGCTATTGCCCCTACAATTCCATAGAATCTTCTAATTGTTTGTTTCATAACTAATACTGTTTATTTTGTTAATTATATCTGTTTATTTAACTTTTCGATGTTAAAATAACAACAAAGTTTATTCACTGCAAAACTTTTTTCTCAGCAAATGCCATTTATTTGATTTTGTTTAACAGATTCCTCCCTTTGATTAACAGCGGTTATCAATGGAGGCATACTATTTTTACACTCTTTTAATAATTATCTCACATCGGTTTTAGTTCGGTTTCTGCATCCGTATATGACCATTTTCCGACCGCTTTGTCTTGATGGATAAACATTTCGATGGGTATAATTGTTCGCCTCTTTTACATCTATATAATGGTAATGCCAAACTTTATTTAAATACGGGGAATCTGTTTGGATTTTATGTTGTCGTAATCGGTATTTGAAGTCTCCATAAAAAATTTTTTGAATATGTCTTTTGAAGACTATTCTGTTTTTGATAAAATGATAGTAGAAGTAGGTGGTTTTGATTCATATTTATTCGTTTTATATCCAAATACTATCTTTTTGATTTTGTCAAATGTTAAAATTCCAAGCCCTCTGGCACGCGTCAAAATGAAGCGCACCGAACTTTCCTCGAAGAATGGGGCATCTACGCGCATTTTTTGAAGCCACCGGAATTTGTGAAATAGTGTTTCATTTGGGAATGATTCTTTCACATTTATTTACTTTCCGCGAAGAGCTTTTGGGAAAAAGTACTAAGTTTTCAAATTTCCAGCGCACTGTCGTTACATTTTCAGCGCACTGTAATTTTATTTGCAGTGCGCTACTTTTTTATTTACAGTGCGCTGAAAATGTAACGACAGCGCGCTGAAAATAAAAAAGCAGTGTTCTTCAGAATAAAAGATTGTGGGTTTTGTGTGAAATGTTAATAAGTGTATAATTGACTGTTTGGAAAGCTTGTTTGAAAAAAACTGAAAAAAGAGTGGATTTGAAGTGGTGTTTGAGGGTAAAAACGATATATCTTGTTGTAACGTATTAATAATCAAAAGATTATTTGGATATTCAAAATTCTCGAAAAATTGTCGTTAGGCGCGTTTTTTGAGGATTTTTGAAACATTTGTATTTGATTGATTATCAAAGTATTATTGTTGCTGTAAATTTTTTGTCTTTTCGCTGCTGGCAGAAAATCGGTTCAAATGTTAAATTTTCATTTTGGGCGAAAATATCATTTTGTCAAAATGAGAAACGGTGTTTTGATTATGTTTTTAGCTGTTTTAAGCGGATGTATTCAACAGCACGAAAAGTCTGTCGAATACACCCGTTTAGAACTGCATAATGAGTCTGTTAAAGACATTCATATAGCTATAAAATAAATGAATAATAATTCTTATAGGATTATAAGAAAATGGATGTGAGTAGATTAAAGAAAAACTTTTTTTTGCGAATCTCTTCATAAGAGATGT
>JAGASY010000013.1 GCA_017621515.1 Bacteroidaceae bacterium | reverse complement strand
GTACTGCACCGCAATGCGGGAGAGTAGGTCGCCGCCGTGCCTCGTCCCCCCTCCGCCCCCGACACACGGGACGGAGGGGGATTGCTTTTTCAGGGGGAGGGGGATTGGGAATATGCCCCCTGCTTCTTCTTCCTCCTGTCCCCTATATTAACCTGTAATATGTATCCGGCCATGCAGATGACTATAAACGCACCGCAGAATGTATGCGGACATGTCTGTTTACCTTCTTCTAAGAGCATCAGCAATAGAGTGCTTGTAATGAATGCTCTTACTAAAGGTATCAAGAAATCTGAACTGAATAATTTGGCAGATTGTGATGACACTCGTGTAATGTTGAATTGGCTTGGACATCCGTCTGATATTATTAATATTGGGGCGGCGGGGACTGCTATGAGATTTTCTTCCGCTTTGTTAGCTGTGACAGATGGTATAAAGGTTATTACAGGGACGGAAAGAATGAAAAACCGACCTATATCTATTTTGGTTGATGCTTTGCGAAAACTCGGGGCTACAGTTGATTATATGGAAAAGGATGGTTTTCCTCCTTTACGGATTGTTGGAAACAGCAGAATGGAAGGAGGCAGTATCTCTTTACCGGGAAATGTTAGTTCACAATATATTTCTGCACTGTTGATGATAGCTCCTACTATGGAAAAGGGATTGTCTTTAACACTTACAGATGCTGTTATTTCCCGACCATATATAGATTTGACATTACAATTAATGACTGATTTTGGAGCGAAGTGTTATTGGTGTGGAGAATCTCAAATAATAGTAGAACCGATACCATATTCTTCCCGAACTTATTTTGTGGAAAGCGATTGGAGTGCAAGCTCTTATTGGTATGAGATGGCTGCTCTTTCAGAAGATTCTGAGATTGTTTTGGTTGGACTATTCCAAAATAGTTATCAAGGAGATGCTAAAGTGGCTGATATATTTGAACATTTAGGTGTGCAGACTATTTTTGAGCATTCTGATAACATTCCAAGGGTTATCTTGAGAAAAAAAGGAGAGCCTTGTAAATACATGAACTATGATTTCTTGAATCAGCCTGATTTAGCACAGACATTTGTTGTCTGCTGTTGTATGATGGATATTCCTTTTCGCTTTACAGGATTGCAGAGTCTGAAAATAAAAGAGACTGATCGTATTACAGCTTTGCGCAATGAACTCTTGAAACTGGGTTATGTTGTAAAAGAGGAGAATGATAGTGTTCTGTATTGGGATGGCGAAAAAGTACCTGTAAGCCCATCTCCTGCTATAGATACGTATGAAGATCATCGTATGGCTATGGCCTTTGCACCTTGTGCTTTAAAGTTCGGAGAGATAAGAATCAATAATCCAGAAGTGGTTTCAAAATCCTATCCTAAATATTGGGAAAATTTGAAGGCTGTTGGTTTTCAGATTGAGACATCTAAATAAGTAAAATATGTGGTATTTGTTTGTTGGACTGTGTGTTCTTGGCTTTTTTGCAATGATAGCTGGTTTTGTCAGGAATAGAAGATTGCAAAAAAAAATTGAAAAGGGGGAACTTACTGAATTGCCGTCTATTCAGCAGGTAAATGATATGGAGTGCTGTGGACAGCACGAAACTTGTGAGAAAGAAAGTCTGCTGGCTGCGGTTAGCCGTGAAATAGAATATTATAACGATGAAGAACTTGATCGTTTTAGGGGACATCTTCCAGAAGAATATACAGACGAAGAAGTGGAGGAATTTCGTGATATATTATATACCATGAAGAATACAGAAGTGGCAGGTTGGGTAAGGAGTTTACAATTACGTTCTGTAGAATTACCGGATGAACTAAAAGATGAAGTTTTTATGATTGTTGCAGAAAGACGTAGCGACGGTCATAAAAGAGGAGAATAGTCTTATTCATATTTGAATTATACTAAAAGCATATACTTTGCGTTATATAATATAAAGACTCAAAGTCTATAGAGACAATGAAGAAGCTATTCAGTTTTTTTCTTATTTTGTATGCTGGCATATTTCTTACTTCGTGTTCTACAAAAAAAAATACAAGTATGACACGTGCTGTGCAGGCTTTTAAAGCTCGTTATAATACCTATTATAATGGGCATTTGGCTTATATAGATGGGGTTGATGCGCAAGAAAAAGGGAATAAAGATAATTATACAGAGATTATTCCTTTGTATGTAACCTCCAACAAAGTAACAGTATCGTTGGGAAACTCTGATTTTGCACGTTCAATAGAAAAATGCCAGAAGACAATCAAACAACATTCTATTACTACTCGTCCAGAATGGAACAGCAATAAACCTAAAAAGGCAAAGGATAAGATATGGTTGAGCCAGAAAGAGTATAATCCTTTTCTTTATAAGGCTTGGTTTTTAATGGGAGAGGCGCAATTCCGTAAAGGAGAATACATGGAAGCTGCTTCTACCTTTTCTTATATTCAGCGATTATATTTCTCAAAGCCAGATATTATAGCAAAGGCCCGTTTGCTTGAAGCCAAGTGTTATTCCGAATTGGATTGGTTTTATGATGCGGAAGATGTTATATCCAGAGCTGTACGTGATAGTTTTCCTCACAAGTATGATGCATTGAAATCAGAGGTTGTTGCCAATTGTCAACTTCGTCAGCAGCAATATTCTGATGCGATACCTAATTTACTTAAAGCTATAAAAAAAGAAAAACGTGCTTTACAAAAAGCCCGACTCTATTTCCTGCTTGGACAGTTATATCATAAAACAGGACAAGACCAGCTCGCTTTTAAAGCTTATAAAAAAGTCGCAGCCAAGAATCCGCCTTACGAACTTGAATTTAACGCACGCATACAACAGACGGAAGTTGTCTCTGCCGGAAAGAGCAAACAGATGATCCGTAAATTGTTGGCTATGTCAAGAAATCCTAAGAATAAGGATTTCTTAGATCAGGTCTTTTATGCAGTCGGTAATATTTATCTTGCCAACCAAGACACATTGCATGCTATTTATGCCTATACTGAGGGTGTAGAGAAGAGTACGAGAAACGGTATAGAAAAAGGAGTTGTTCTATTACATTTGGGACGACTTTATTGGGAGACGGAAGATTTTGTGAAAGCGCATAAATGTTATTCCGAAGTATTAGGCTTACTTGATAAGGAACGTGAAGATTACAAGGAAATAGATGAGCGTTCAAAAATATTGGATGAACTTCAACCTTTTGCTGCAGATATCGAGTTGCAGGATAGCCTTCAGACTCTTGCAAAGATGGATTCTGTAGAACGTATGAATGTAATAAAAAATATTATAGAATACGTCAAGAAAAAAGAAAAGGAGGAAGAAAGGAAAGCCTCAGATGCAGAGGCGGAACAAACCACAAGGAATAATAGGACGCAACAGAATACGACTACTGCAAACCGAACAAACCAGAATAATACAGGTAACAGGAATAGTGGCGGATTGTGGTATTTTTACAATCCGACGGCTGTTGCTGCCGGAAAACTGGAGTTCCAGAAGAAATGGGGAAAGCGTGAACTGGCTGACAATTGGCGAAGAGCAAATAAGACTGTGCTGGATGATTTTAACGAGAGCACAGTTTTGTCTGATTCTATTGATTTGGATAATGATTCAATTGCAAATGCCGCTTCAAATGGAGAGGAAATAGCGAATGATGCGAAAAAAGAGAATGAGGAATATGCCAATGATCCTCATCGTCCGGAATACTATCTCAAAGACATACCGTTGACAGAAGAACAGATGCAAGCTTCGAATGCAACGCTTGTCAATGCTCTTTTCAATGCTGGAGTTATATATAAAGACAGGATGGAGAATTTCCCTCTTGCCGATAAAACCTTTATGCGTATATGTTCTGATTTTCCTGATTTTGAACAGATGGCTGAGACTTACTATAATATGTTTCAGTTGTATTCGCGTATTGGACGTAATGACGAAGCGGAAGTTTATCGTAATAAGCTTATCTCTGAATTTCCGGAACACGAATACGCAAAAAATGTGTCGGATGCTAACTTTGCGTTTAAGGCGAGATACGGCAAACAAGTAGAGGACTCACTTTATGCTGATACATATAACGCGTTTCTTGCAAATGATTTTGATAAAGTCATATCGAATGATGCTTATGCAGAAAAAGAATATCCGGAAGGCGCTAACAGAGCACGATTTATGTTTCTTCGTGCGATGAGTTATCTGGAAACAGGGGAGCGCGACCAGTTTATGACTTCTATGAAATCAATTGTGGAGAACTATCCGACGAGCACTGTGAGCGAACTTGCAGGTCTGTATGTAAAGGGGCTAAAGGAAGGACGACTTCTTGCAAGTGGTAAATTTGAGATGGGTTCTATATGGGAGCGCAGAAGAGGACTGGGCGCAGAGGAAGATTCATTGGCTGCTGATTCTGCTTTTACAGATGAGAAAAATTGTGACTTTGTATTTGTAGTGGCATACGAGCGTGATAGTGTAGATGAGAATCAGTTGTTGTACGAAATGGCGCGTTATAATTTTACAAACTTTACCGTGCGCAATTTCGACATATCTATTGAAAGAGGCGATGGAATTGATATGCTGCAAGTACGTACATTCCTCAATTATGACGAGGCATTTATATATCTTCATCGTTTGTATAACAATGAAGAAATGGTATATAAACTGGAAGGACTCAAGTCATTTGTTATTTCAGAGTCTAATCTCAAACTTCTGATGAAAGGAAAGAGTTTTGCTGATTACTTTGACTTTTATGATGAACATTTTGGTGAGTTCGGACATTTGAATATTGATGACAGTACGCTTGATGAACCGACAGAACTTCCTCAGCCAAAAGAAGATGATGAATATGACGAGGAAGAAGATGAGTATGAAGATGATAATTACATATTCTAACTAATTAGGAGAATACAATGGACAATGGTATATTATTATGGGTTGACGATGAAGTTGAACTCCTGAAAGCCTATATTATCTTTCTTGAAAAGAAAGGGTATGAAGTTGTTACTGCCACTAATGGACGAGACGCGATAGACTTGTGTCGTGAACGTTCATTCGACATTATTCTTCTGGATGAGAATATGCCGGGTTTGAGTGGCTTGGAAACGCTGTTTCAGATAAAAGAAATCAACAGTGCGATTCCTGTCGTCATGGTCACAAAAAGTGAAGAAGAAGATATTATGGATCAGGCGATAGGCTCTAAGATTGCCGATTATTTGATTAAGCCGGTCAATCCGAATCAGATTCTCCTTACGCTGAAGAAACATCTTCATAAGAAAGCGATAGCCACAGAAGTTACCAATACGAGCTATCAGCAGAATTTTATGAAGATAGGTATGCAGATAAACGATTCATATAGCCTTGAAGAGTGGATTGAAGTATATAAGCGTCTTGTCTTTTGGGAACTGGAGTTGTCTGAAACCAATAGCGAGATGACTGATATGTTGCGTATGCAGAAGATGGAGGCGAATACCGAATTTTCCAAATTCATTCGGAAGAATTATATGAATTGGATTGCTAATCCTGACAGCCGTCCATTAATGAGTCCGGACATATTCAAACGTAAAATTTTCCCTCTTCTGGATAATGGAGAGAAAGTGTGCCTTATTGTCTTTGATAATCTGCGTTATGACCAGTGGAGAGTTATCAGTCAAGATTTATCCGAGAACTTTATCTTTGATGAAGAACTGTATCTCAGCATTCTTCCTACCTCTACACAATATGCACGCAATGCAATATTTGCAGGCTTGATGCCGTCGCAGATAGCTTCCATGTTTCCCGATTTGTGGGTTGATGAGGACGAGGATGAAGGAAAGAACCTGAATGAGATGTCTCTTGTCAAGACACAGTTTGAGCGTTATCGACGTAAGAATACATTCTCGTATTCTAAACTTAATAATTCTGCTGATTCCGACAAATTTGTCTCTCAGTTCAAGAACATGACAAACAAAGACTTGAATGTCATTGTCATTAACTTTATAGATATGCTCTCACATGCGAGAACCGAATCGCTTATGGTTCGTGAACTCTCGTCTGATGAAAACGCTTATCGTAGCATTACCTTGTCGTGGTTCCGTCATTCTCCTGTCGGTGAACTTTTTAATGTTCTTGCACATTCCGATGTCAAGATTGTTGTGACCACAGACCATGGGAGCATACGAGTGAATACACCGGTCAAGATAATTGGAGATAAGAACACGAATACAAATCTGCGTTATAAACTGGGCAAGAATCTGAACTATAATACAAAAGAGGTTTTTGAACTCAAGGAGCCTAAAAAAGCCCTTTTGCCTTCGCCTAATCTGAGTACATCGTATGTGTTTGCTATGAATGATTCTTTTTTTGCGTATCCTAATAATTATAATTATTATGTCGGATACTATAAGAATACATTCCAGCATGGGGGCATTTCAATGGAAGAGATGCTTATCCCTGTGGTAACAATGCAGAGCAAGCGTGCCAAGCGTAGTTGATTTATAATAAAATTCTATATTATGATAATAAAAATAGATTCCATAGATGAGATAGCCGGTGCTGCTGCAAAGTTTGTGCATGCAATGGGAAATAACCGAGTTTTTGCCTTTTACGGTAAGATGGGTGCCGGCAAGACGACTTTTATAAAGGCAGTATGCGAGCAGTTGGGAGTTACCGATGTGATAAATTCCCCTACTTTCGCCATAGTCAATGAGTATCTTGATGGGAACGGAGAGCCTGTGTATCATTTCGATTTCTATCGCTTCCAGAAAGCTGATCATGCTGCGGCTTTGGCGGAAGTCCTTGATATTGGTTATGAAGATTATGTTTATAGCGGGAATTTGTGCTTTATGGAATGGCCGGAGCTTATAGAAGAACTATTGCCGGATGATGTGGTGAAAGTCTTTATAGAAGAACTGGAAGACGGTACAAGGAAGATTGAATTTGAGAATTAAAGCGAAGTTTTTATACATTGTTTTAATTTTATTTCTTTTAGGAAGGTATTCGACAGATTTGTCTTTAGTATTAGTGGGTGTATTCATAGATTCTTTAGGAGATGTTTCCAACGGAGGAGTCTGTGAATGCACCCACTAAATCTGTAAAAACATGACAAAAATCAATTTCTTATTTTTGACAAAATGATATTTTCGTCCAAAATGAAAATTTAACATTTGAAGCGAATTTTTGCCGATGACGAAAGAATAAAAATTTCGAACTAAAGATAATATATTGATAATCAGTAAAATATGGATTTTCTCAAAATGCTCAAAAAAATATGCCGGACGCAATTTCCAGAGAACTTTGAATATTCTGGTAACTTATTGATTATTAATATACTATAAGCAAACCTGCCGTTTTTGTCTCAAAATTCCCTTTCAAATTCACTTACTTTTAACTTCTTGTTCTGACATTCTCTTAATGTGGCAATTTATATACTTCTTAACATTTCAACTGAAGCAAACAGGCTTTTTCTTCGCTTCCCACTGTTTTTTTATTTTCAGCGCGCTGTTTTTATTTTTTCAGCGCACAGTGAGAGAAATTCCAGTGCGCTGAAAATAAAATTGCAGTGCGCTGCGAAGAAAAAAACAGTGCGCTGAAAATTTGAGAACTTAGTAGTTTTTTTCCAAGAACTCTTCGCCGGGAGTGAATAAATGTAAAAGACCGTTCTAAAATGAAACATTATTTCACATTTTACGGAGCCTTCGGGAAATGCGCGTAGAATCCCCATTCTTCGAGAAAAGTCCGGTGCGCTTCATTTTGACGCGTGCCAGAGGGCTTGGATTTTTAACATTTGACAAAATCAAAAAGATGGTGTTTTGAAAATAAAATAAGCAAATTGAAACTTAAATAGTTAAATGGACCATCGTTTTGTCAGAAAATAATTTTGTTAAAAATTATATATAAAAAATTTTATTATGGGACTTTTTTCTGACCATTCTGTGAGCATATTTACATAAACAGTTCTATATATACCGGAATCATGCCAAATAGATTCAAAACAAATTCTTTTATTCTCTTTGACGAGTGAAGATAGACGAAAGATTAATGTGGCTCTTACGGCACAGGATCATAGCCGTGTCCTCCCCACGGGTGACAACGTAAAATTCTGCGTACAGCCAAGTACATGCCGCGAAAAGGCCCGTGTTTTTTTATTGCCTCTATTGCATATTGTGAACATGTCGGAGTGAACCTGCAAGACGGTGGGGTGAAAGGTGATATGCAAGTCCGATAGAAATAAATGGGAATCAGTAGCAGAAAAGACAATACCTTGCTGATTGTCCGGAAAAATGCTTTCATGATAATATCTTTTTCCTATTTTGTCTTTTCTTCGATTCTTCTCAGAATTTTATATACACTTCTTCTGATGTTGTCTGTAGTACACGGCTTGTCTGCTATACAGATGAATGCGATAGCCATACTGCTCTCCTTTTCTTCCATAATCTTCCATAATTTGTATTTGGAACAGCGGTATGCCTCACGTATCTGCCGTTTCATTCTGTTTCTGTCTGTGGCATTGTGCAGTCTGCGTTTAGGAACGCTTATAAATATCGATACCGGAACTTCGCCTTTGGGCATGGGCATATACAGTGCACGTAGCGGAAATGCAGACATTGAGGCATTCCCACCGGCAAATAGCTTGTCGATAATCAATTTCTTATTCAGTCGTTCTGCCTTGCAGAATGTTTTAGGAACAGTTTCCATCACTTGTAATCTTTAATTCCTTTTTTTTGCTGCTCAAAAACAAACAGAGTCCGTACATATAATAATGGCTGCGCATCCTTTCTGTTCCATTGAACATATATTGCGCAGCCATTATTTATTGTCAGTGTATCAGTCTTTCTGATGCTTCTTTATATAGTCTTCTATCATTGCCGGTACGGAACGCAGTTCCGGAGTTGGCTGCATGTCTATTCTCAGTCCGGCGTCTTCTGCCGCTTTGATGGTTTTGCTTCCAAGACATGCAATGGCTATATCTCCCTGTTTGAAGTCCGGGAAGTTTTTCATGAGAGAATAGATTCCTTCCGGACTGAAGAATACAATCATGTTATAGTCGAAAGGCTCGTCCGGTCCGAAGTCGTTGCTCACGGTATAGTACATTACGGCTTCGCTATGTTGCAGTTTGGCTGCATCGAGCATGTTCTTCAGGTCGTCATTATGTACAGAAGACAGCGGCACGAAATACTTCTCTGTCTTATGCTTCTGCATAATAGGTATCAAGTCAACCAATTTTCCTGATTCCGGATGGAAATTCTTGCGTTTGCGGTACTGCACATATTTCTGTATATACAGAGCTACTTGTTCCGAGACACAGAAATATTTCATGGTTTCGTCTATATTCACTCGCAAATCTTTGCAAAGTGTGAAAAAGTGGTCTATAGCATGGCGTGAAGTGAATACAATTGCTGTATGTTCAGGTATAGATACTTTTTGCTGGCGGAAATCCTTTGCCGACATCGGCTCTACTTTGATGAATGGTCTGAACACCATCTCTACACCATATTTTTCAGCGATGTCGAAGTATGGTGACTTCTCCGTCTGCGGTTTAGGTTGAGACACTAAGATCTTTGTTGCCATTAATGTTCTAAATTTTTACGATAAAACTTTCGTTAACCCCGTTAAAAATATGCCAAAGGACAAACGTGGGCATTATTTCGACGCTGCAAAAGTACAAAAAAATCAACGGAATGCCATGTTTTTTTGTTCTAAAGTTGGCGCATAGCTTGTAAAACAGCAATAGTTCATACAGAATGAACACTAAAAGAAGGCTGAATCCTGTTTGTGGAAGTTTGTATTCCGAATAGATTTCAATCAAGGCGAGGGGAAACAGAATGAATGCCGATACTGATGTAATGAGAAAATAAGACGATATCCATTTGTGCCCTTGTGCGCTGTGAAAGAATATCCAGTTGACGAAAATGTAAACCAATGCCTTTATGAAGATGAATGCCATGAGGACAAGAAAGCCGATTGACAATATTGTATATACAGAGGTCTGGTCTATGTCTTGCCATTCTTGGCAGAAAGTTTTGCTGAACAGGATAAGGCATACAGACAGGCTGCTGATACTTGAGAGTATGAGTGTGTTGCGCGCTTCGCTTGTGCTGGCTCTTGTGTTCTCGTCCGTGTATTTGCGCTTGTTGGTGAATAAGTCCTTGATGCGGTATGCCAGAAATGTTCCGCTACTGTAAATGATGACCGCAATTAGTGCGAACATCACAAGCATGGAGGCGGCTATATAGTTGTCATTTCCGAATGAATATCTCTGCGGAATATTTGCCACATCCCTGTCTGGCATTTCCCTCCCCGATATATATATGTTCGATGTGTCGATATTGCTCAATTCTCTATGTTGCATTATCGAATCGTAGTTTGTAGGTATATATTCTGTGTGTGTGGAGGTCTTCTGCCCGATAAGAGGGCATACGCTGTCTTCCTGTTGTATGCAGGTGGAGTCTTGTGTCTCCGTTTGAGACATTGATGGACTCTCCGTATGGTGCAGGGCTGGTGAAATATATTCTGTCGTGTCTTGTGGTTTCATTGATATTTCTCAAATTCTTCGTGACAGTTCTTTTGACTTTCTTTCAGTACTGTATTCAGGAACGTCTGTCCCATGCCTCCAGTGCAATCTCTATGGCTTTGTCCGGAGTGTCTGCGACATTCCATAAATTCAGATGCTCTTGTTTCATGAACTTTTTATCGACAGCGGTCTCAAGCATTCCGATAAGCTGGTCGTAGTATCCCGCCGTGTTCAGGATGATTATGGGGTTAGAATACAGTCCTATTTGTTTCCACGTAATGATTTCTAAAAGTTCTTCCAGTGTTCCGCAACCACCGGGCAGGGCAATACTGGCATCCGACAGGTTTGCCATTGTCTGTTTGCGCTCATGCATATCTTTGGTGACGATAAGTTCCGACATGTCGTCATACTGCCAGCCTCTTTCCACCATGAACTGCGGAATCACCCCTGTTGTCCTTCCTCCTGCTTTCATGGCGGCATCTGTGCATACACGCATAAGCCCCGTGGCTCCTGCACCGTTGACAAGTCTTATGTTCTTCTCGCCAATGAGTTGTCCGAGTCTTGCGGCTGCATCGAAATATACTTTGTCTATTTCTGTGCTTGATGCACAGTAAACACAGATTGTTTTCATTGTGACCGTTTTGTCTGTCGAAAAATGTGATTCTTCAGTTCTGCATTCATGCCGGAAGCATTTCTGCCAATAACTGAAGAATCACACTTTCAATGACTTAAATGTTGAAGGCTTTCTTTATCTTTTCCACGTAATCAAGCTTCTCCCATGTGAAAAGCTCCACTTCCATTTCCTTGTAGCCTTCATATCTGTTGGTAAAACGCTTGGTGACAGTCTCCGGTTTGCGTCCCATGTGACCGTAGGCGGCAGTCTCTTCGTATATAGGGTTGCGCAGCTTCAGACGTTCCTCTATCGCCTTAGGGCGCATGTCGAACAGTTCTTCAATCTTCTTGGCGATTTCTCCGTCCGACATTTTCACGTTGGAACGTCCGTAGGTGTTGACATAGATGTTGATAGGACGTGCCACACCGATGGCATAGCTTACCTGCACAAGCATTTCGTCTGCCACACCTGCTGCTACCATGTTCTTGGCGATATGGCGCGCTGCGTATGCAGCCGATCTGTCAACCTTGCTCGGGTCTTTCCCAGAGAAAGCACCGCCTCCGTGTGCACCTTTGCCTCCGTATGTATCGACGATGATTTTGCGTCCGGTCAGTCCTGTGTCGCCGTGTGGTCCTCCTATGACGAACTTGCCCGTAGGGTTCACGTGATATTTAATGCCGGAGTTGAAAAGCTTCTTTACAGCTTCGTTCTTTATCTCCTTGATGACTCTCGGCATCAGTATGTTGATGACATCCTGCTTGATTTGTCCAAGCATCTGTTCGTCCGCCTTCTGTTGGTTGAGCGTAGCGGAAGGCTTGACGAACTCGTCGTGCTGAGTCGAAACCACGATTGTGTCTATGCGGACAGGACATCCGTCGTCTCCATATTCTATTGTGACCTGACTTTTTGCGTCGGGGCGCAGATAAGTCATGACTTTTCCTTCTTTGCGTATGTCTGCCAAGGTGCACAGAATCTTATGGCTCAGGTCAAGTGACAGAGGCATGTAGTTTTCTGTTTCGTTTGTGGCATAACCGAACATCATTCCTTGGTCGCCGGCGCCCTGGTCCATTGGGTTCTCTCGTTCGACACCTCGGTTTATGTCTGCACTCTGTTCGTGTATGGCAGACAGCACACCGCAGCTTTCCGCCTCAAACTTCAGTTCGGCATTGGTGTAGCCTATTCTTGTGATTGTACGTCTCACCACATCCTGCAAGTCAACGTATGCTTTTGATTTTACTTCACCGGCTACGACAACTTGTCCTGTAGTCACAAGCGTTTCACATGCCACCTTTGATGCACTGTCGTAAGCCAGCAGTTCATCAAGCACAGCATCACTAATCTGGTCAGCCACCTTGTCCGGATGACCTTCACTAACTGATTCCGATGTAAATAGATAACCCATACTTAATTTTGAATTTTAATGTAAATAGTTAATAATTAAAATCAGTGTGGGAAGAAATTGGGTAACAAATGCAGACAACCCTTTTGGCATTTGAATCGTTCCGGATTCATCTGTTCCGTGAAGTTGTCGTTTTAGCATTTTTTTCTGTGGTTGCAAGCTGCCCAAATCTGTCCACATTTATCTGTTTGCTGAAGCTTTTTTGCTTTTGCGCTGCAAAGTTACGGATAATAATTGATATTTGCTTGTTGCATGGATACAAAAAGTACAAGAAACTGTTTAAATGTATTTATTGTAATTAGAGTTGAAACATCTTTGATAGCCTATAAGGCTGTTCGTCCTTTAGGATATAGACAGTCTTTCATCTGCCTTTCAGAATGGTGGTTTTCTTTCCGTTGATGATATAAATCCCTTTGGGGAGATTCCGTATGTCTGTGTCGATTCTGCGTCCGTCCAGCGTGTATATGGTGTTTACTTTGTGGTCTTCTTTTATGGGGATTATGGTGTTTATGGTGTTGAATTGAACGCATAAAGCATTGTAGTTGCGCCGATACCAGTCTTTGACATAATCTAATTCCTCTGCCACATTCTCTTTCAACGGTACCGGATTATCATTCCAGCGTTTGTATTCTCGTTCCCATGCACCGGACATTTGGAACATTTGTGCATATCTGTCCAGCCGTTCTTCTATTTTGTTAATGGAAAGTTGATTCATGGATAGTTGCTCCCAATGCTTGCTCATCTGCTCTCGAAAGCAATCTATGTCCTGTATGTAAAGTCTGCTGAACGGTGCGGCATAATTGTATCTGTCAATGTCTGGCAGCACATCGTAATATTCTCCATTGTAATATCCTCCCAAAGACATGTCCATATCCCATGGGGTGAGCAGATAACGGTGTGCTTGTGTGATATCGACAACTGACAGAAATGTATTTTTATATAAGTTGTCACCCACATTTAATGCCAGCGTGAAAATGATATAGTCTAAAAGATTGTCTGTGTAAAACCAATTCCTGTATTCTTGGCGAAAATAAGACAAGGGGGTCTTGTATGAGCAGAAGTCTATAAGATGTGTCAATGGCTGCCATGTTGCGATTGACGGATAATCGTCCGGATATTGCAGCTCCCATGCGTTCCATGTCTCTCCGGACATGTCTGCGTTGTCATAGCTTAGAAGGTTGCTTCCGCTTCCCCAGTTTATACCTTTATAAAGTATTCCGCGCACACTGATTGTTCCTTCCCCGTCTGTTGCCGCTTTCTTTAGTCCGAGCAGTTTGCGGTTTATTTTGTCTGTCATGCAGTAAAGTCCATGATATTCTCCATTGACGAACACTTCTACAAATACTCCTTCCGTTCCGTTGCGATTGCCGTAGTTGGTCGTGTATGGGGTTGAATTTATTGCGTTCCAGCAATCGAAGCAGATACGGTTTCTCATTCTGATTCGGTCAATGGCCATTGCATCGAGTATCCAGTTGTCGTCGGCTCTCATTCCGAGGATGTTTGCGTCAAGATTATTGTTTGCCTTGTCTTTCAGCTTGATGGCAAATGACTTCTTTGCATATATGCTGGACGAAGCACCTCTGTATTTGTATTGGCAACGGTAGCGGAGTGTTTCTGTTGCTCCGTCTGTCCGTTTCTTGTAGTCCGATATTTCAATCTCTCCGTCCGTATAAGTGTCTTTGTTTATGTCGGCTGTATTGGTAACTACTATATTAATTAGAGGTAAGGAGTTTTCATTGAGCTCCTGCTTGAGAAGTTCATATTCACTTTGTTGTGCATAGCCTGTTGGGGTGAAAAAGAATAATATGTATCCCAGTAAAGAAAGTCTCATGTAGTGTGGTGATAGGGTTGTTTTTGGCTTGTTCTTATGAAAAAAACTGATTGTCATGATAAAGATAGATAAAATAATTGAGATATGTTTGCTGCATATAGAATAAATGATTTTGACTATCTGTTTTTATTGCGTTTGCAAAGTGTATTCGTGGATTTCTCCGTCGTTACCGAATATATTTCACAAGGCGATGACAAATGTTTTTTTTATTAGCTTTTTAAGCTCCATAAAAAATTTTTTGAATTCATTTTTTAGAGGTATGTTTGATTTTGACAAAATGACAGCATGTTCAGATGAATGGAATCATATTTTACTAATTTGTGCGTAAATACTATCTTTCTGATTTTGTCAAATGTTAAAATCCCAAGCCCTCTGGCACGCGTCAAAATGAAGCACACCGAACTTTTCTCGGAGATCGGGGCTTCTACGTGCATTTCGTGAAGCCTCTGCGAATTGTGAAATAGTGTTTCATTTTGGAGCGGTTCTTTTACATTTATTTATCTCCGGCGAAGAGTTCTTGGAAAAAAACTACTAAGTTTTCAAATTTCCAGCGCACAGTTTTTTTCTTCACGGCGCACTGAAATTTTATTTCCAGTGCGCTACAATTTTCTGCACTGTGCGCTGAAAATTTGACGACAGCGCACTGAAAATAAAAAAACGCTGGGAAGCGGAGAAAAAGGCTGTTTGCTTCGGTTGAAATGTTAAGAAGTGTATAACTTGTTGTGTTTGAAAGGTGTCAGAACAGAAACTTAAAAGTGAGTGTTTTTTTGGTGGCATTTGAGTATGAAAATGCCAAGTTGAGTCGCAAAACATTAATAATCAACAGATTATCAGAATACACAAAATTGTCGAAAAATTGCGTCCGATGCATTTTTATGAGTATTTTGAGAATTTTTATATCGTATTGATTATCAATTAGTTATCTTTAATTAAAAATTTCGTCTCTTCACCATCGACAAAAAATCGCTCCAAATGTTAAATTTTCATTTTGGGTGAAAATATCATTTTGTCATTTTAAAAAGTGCTGTTTTTGTATGTTTTATGGTCATCTTTGTGAATACAACCACCATCCCCACTTAAACTGCATAAGGAGTCTGTCGAATACACCCACTTAAAACTTTGAAGACATCTGTTTGAAACTGGCAGGAGCCTGCCAAACGCTTTGCTAAAGAAAATAAACGAAATGTTTCATTTGCATGTTATATTTTTAGATTGAAAAATTGGTGGAAAGAAAAGAATATTTATTACCTTTGCCACATCAGTAAAAAGAAACAGTGTGACATTAGATATGAAAGCAGTAGTAAGCATCATTATGGGCAGCACGAGTGATCTTCCGGTTATGGAGAAAGCTGCGAAATTTTTTGATGAGATGGAGATTCCATTTGAAATCAACGCTCTTTCTGCGCATCGTACACCGGATGCTGTGGAAATGTTTGCAAAAGGGGCTGAGGAACGTGGAATTAAAGTGATAATAGCCGGTGCTGGCATGGCTGCGGCATTGCCGGGTGTCATAGCTGCGAGTACAACTCTTCCTGTGATTGGAGTTCCTGTCAAAGGACCGGTGTTCGATGGTATGGATGCTGTGATGTCGATGTTGCAGATGCCTCCCGGAATACCGGTGGCGACAGTGGCAGTCAATGGTGCGCTCAATGCAGCCATACTCGCCGTGCAGATGCTTGCGCTTGCCGATGAACCGCTTGCCGCTAAGTTTGCTGCATACAAAGAGAATCTGAAGAAGAAAATAGAGAAGGCTAACGCTGAGTTGGCTGAAGTGAAATATAGGTTTAAGGTCAACTGAGACCGTTCTGAATAAAAAAGTGCAGATATATAAATGTATTTCGCGGCAGGAAGCGTTCTGCCGAATTCCCCCTTAGAAATAATTTACTTTACACCATTCTGCACTTTTTTTCTTTACAATATTTTTGTGAATTTTCTGTCAGCCGCAGTTCGTGGCGATTTCGTCTGTTTGCTGCCGTTTGGGCGGCAACTTTTTTATTGTGAATTTTACGATTTTCATATACCAAACACATAGAAATATGAATATTTTCAATTATAGTCGGCGCAAGACGGTTGAAGTCTGCATCGGCGCATGTCCTCTTGGCGGAGACAATCCGATTAGAGTTCAGTCGATGACCAACACTTCCACCACTGATACGTTGGGAAGTGTGGCACAGGCAAAACGCATTGTCGATGCCGGTGGCGAGTATGTGCGTCTTACGACGCAAGGCATACGCGAGGCGGAGAATCTGAAAAACATCAATATCGGACTGCGTCAGGACGGATATACAGTTCCGTTGGTGGCAGATGTCCATTTCAATGCTGCTGTGGCGGATGTGGCGGCATTGTATGCCGAGAAAGTACGCATCAATCCCGGCAACTATGTGGACCCGGGCAGAAAGTTCAAGCACATTGACTATACGGATGAGGAGTATGCGGAAGAGATCGCCAAGATTGAGGCGCGTTTCGTTCCGTTCCTTGAGATATGCAGGAAGAATCATACAGCTATACGCATAGGGGTGAACCACGGCTCACTTTCCGACCGCATCATGTCGCGTTATGGGGACACTCCCGAGGGCATGGCGGAATCGTGCATGGAGTTTCTGCGTATCTGCGTGAAGAATGATTTTACCGATGTGGTCATATCCATCAAGGCGAGCAATACAGTCATCATGGTACGCACAGTCCGCCTTTTGGTTGACTTGATGGAGAAGGAAGGCATGTCATTTCCGCTCCATATCGGTGTGACTGAGGCGGGAGACGGCGAAGACGGAAGAATAAAGTCGGCTGTCGGCATAGGTGCATTGTTGTGCGACGGCATAGGCGATACGATTCGCGTATCGCTCAGTGAGGCTCCGGAGGCAGAGATTCCTGTGGCATTGAAGTTCCGGAACTATGTGGTGCAGCGTGCCGGACATACATTCATTCCCGGTGTGCAAGCCGAGAATTTTGATTATCTTCGTCCTTCGCGACGTGTAACCCGGGCTGTCGGAAATATCGGTGGCAGCAATGTTCCTGTGGTCATCGGCAGTCATTTCTGCACACAGGAGGCTGGTGAAAGGTGTGTGCAAGAACAGTTCAAGCCTGATTATCTCTATTGCGGCAATCGTATGCCGGAGCAGCGGGTGGAAGGTACTACTTATATTATAGATGCAACAGAATGGGAAGAGTATGGCAATGACGAGACAGTCTGCCCGGCATTCAGCAGCTACGGTGATGCGGCGGGAATGCTCCCTCTCATGGCGATGTGCCATGCGCCATTGAAATTCCTTTTTGTCACGTATGCCACACTGACAGATGAGGTCATTGCTTGTCTGAAAGTCCATCCGGAGGTTGTGGTGATAAGCCAGTCGAACCATGCCAACCGTCTGGGAGAGCACCGCGCATTGGTTCATGAGCTTATGGTAAACGGCATAGAGAATCCGGTGGTCATATTCCAGCATTACAACGAAGCGGACAAGGAGGATTTGCAGATAAAGTCGGCTGTCGATATGGGCGCGCTCTGCATTGACGGACTGGTGGATGGCATTTATCTCCACAATAACTCTTCGGAACTGCCGGCTGACACGGTGGATGCCACTGCTTTCTCCATACTTCAGGCTGCACGTTTGCGCACATCGAAGACGGAATATATCTCTTGTCCGGGATGCGGACGTACCTTGTATGACCTCGAAGCGACAATCAAACGGATAAAGGAAGCCACAGCGCACTTGCGCGGACTGAAGATTGGCATCATGGGATGTATTGTGAACGGTCCCGGCGAGATGGCTGATGCCGACTACGGATATGTCGGTGCCGGAGTGGGAAAGGTAAGCCTTTACAAGGGCAAGGTCTGTGTGGAGAAAAATATCCCTTCGGAAGAAGCGGTGGAACGTCTGCTTGCGTTTATTGAAGAGGATATGAAGAAATAGGGAGGTTTTGAAATATTGTTTCAGTGCTTTGATGATATATTATTTTAGCGGCGAGATGGGAAAACATCTCGCCGCTATTTGCCAAATAATTTTTCTTTAGAAGAAGTGTTATATCAATACGTAATGTTGTCAGAGAATGGCGGCTATTTTACGGATATTGGCAAGTCGGCTCATAAATGTCGAATCCGATTTTGCTACTTGCATATTATATGCACTTTGTAAATTCAGAAACAGTTCAGCCTCAATACCTAATGCGGCTTCTAACAATAGAGCCAGCTCGGTGTTGACAGCCCGTTTCCCGTTGATTACTTCGTTGAGGAGAGAGGGCGAAACCCCGATTTGATTCGCCAATTTTGCTTGTGAAAGATTTCGTGCTTCCAATTCATCGCGGATTAGTTCTCCGGGATGAGTGGGCTCAAACGGAGTGATATTGTTGGCTATCATAGTCGAATCTATATTGGTGAGAGTTGTCATATCAATCGTAGTGGTTTGAAAGTTCTATAATGTTACAAATAGTTAGAATAGGCTCTTCTGTTGTCTCTTTCAAAGTAAACTCAATGCGGTACTTATTGTTGACTCTTACTGAGAACATGCCGTCCTTGTCTCCTGCTAATGCTTCGAATCGTAACGAATTGATCGGAAAAAGGGATTCCTTAGATGAAGCCCATTTGAGATAGTCAATACAACGTTTGTAGCGTTTGACTATTTCTGGTTGAAAGCGATGTTTTTTATCTTTGGTCTTACCACTTTCGTATAATTCCTTTAAATATTCTTTGTCGAAGATGACTATCATATTTTTGTAATAATGCAAAGGTAGCAATAGCTTTTTATATTCACAAATTTGTGAATATAAAAAGCATATTATATTTTGTTTTGTCAAAATATATGCACAAAGGGCACAGGAAGTTTTGTTTCAGACTTCTGTGCCCTTTTTCGTTATTTCTTCTTCAAACTGCGAAGATTAAGTGCTGTCCATATAATGGCGATGAAGAATATTCCTGCCATCATGTATGACATGGTGTCTTTCAGTACGAATGCCATCCAGAGGCTTGCGCCGAAGCAGATTATGACAAATACGAATGAAAGCCACATCATCAGTTTACTGAGATTCCCCATAATGCGAACTGTTTATTTGTTGAGTTTCCAACTGAAACCGTCCTTGGTGTCTTTTACTTCAAAACCGAGAGCAGCCAGATTGTCGCGTATGAGGTCGGATGTCGCCCAGTCTTTGTTCGCTTTGGCTTTCATGCGCTGTTCGAGCAGCATATCAACTACTTTTCCGTAGGCTTCTTCGCGAGCCGCATTGCTTTCGTTGTTTGTGGAAGAAGTTGCATTGCCCTCACGAAGTCCAAGCAGTTCGAAGGCAAAAAGACGGAACACAGACTTCAGTGCCTCCAACACATCGGTGCTGATTGTTGCTTTCTTGTCTGCAATGGTATTGATTGTGCGGCAAGCATCAAACAGATTGCTGATGACAATCGGAGTGTTGAAGTCGTCGTTGAGCGAATCATAACACTTCTGTTTCAGTTCCTCGACAAACTTCATTTCTACAGTTCCTCCTTCGGCAACAGGCTGCACAGAGTTCAATGCTTTGTAAGCGTCGAGCAGACGGTTCAGTCCTTTTTCTGCCGCCTGCAATGCTTCGTTGCTGAAATCGACAGTTGAGCGGTAGTGTGCCTGAAGAATGAAGAAACGGATTGTCATCGGAGAATATGCACGCTCCAGCTTTTCGTGCTCTCCGGAGAAGAACTGTGGCAGAGTGATGAAGTTGCCGAGGCTCTTGCCCATCTTCTGTCCGTTGATGGTTATCATGTTGTTGTGAATCCAGTAACGAACCATATCGTCGCCTTGGCTTGCCACTGCTTGTGCAATCTCACACTCATGGTGAGGGAATATCAAGTCCATTCCTCCTCCGTGAATATCGAAGTGGCTGCCCAGATACTTGCGTCCCATCGCCGTACATTCGCAGTGCCAGCCCGGGAATCCGTCGCTCCACGGACTCGGCCAGCGCATGATGTGTTCGGGCTGTGCCTTCTTCCAAAGTGCGAAATCCGCCTGATTGCGCTTTTCTCCCACTCCGGCAAGTTCGCGTGAGTTGTTGATAATATCGTCAAGATTACGTCCGGAAAGGATGCCGTATCTGTGTTTCTTGTTGTAAGCCTCCACATCAAAATACACGGAACCGTTGCTCTCGTATGCAAATCCGTTGTCCAGTATCTCCTTGACAAGCTGTTCCTGCTCAATGATATGTCCTGTGGCATGAGGCTCTATGCTTGGCGGAAGTACGTTGAGAGCGTCCATCGCCTCATGAAAGCGGTTGGTATAATACTGTGCCACTTCCATTGGTTCAAGCTCTTCGAGACGTGCCTTCTTTGCAATCTTGTCTTCGCCCTCGTCCGCGTCATGCTCAAGATGACCGACATCGGTGATATTGCGCACATAACGCACTTTATACCCAAGGTGTTTCAAATAGCGGAATACAATGTCGAAAGTGATTGCAGGGCGCGCATGTCCGAGATGGGCATCTCCATATACGGTCGGACCGCATACATACATGCCTACATGAGGCGCATGAAGAGGTTTGAACTCCTCTTTTCTGCGTGTCAGTGTGTTATACACAAAAAGTTTCTGTTCCATATCGTTTTGTTTATCTTACATTTCAATGTGATTCATGGCACAAAGTTACGATTTTCCAATGCCATATCAGCAAAATAAACGAAAAAAGGTGATGAGTGGTAAGACTATAACTGAGTTTCGCAAGTATATGATTTCAGAGATAAGGCATAAAAAAGACATGTTTTCTTGCCTAAAAGCGTTTCATAGACAATTGATTCGGATAGATGAGTTGTTACGCATTATTCCGTATCTCTAAAAAACAGTAAGTTCTCAAAATACTTTGACTACGTGTGACATGCTATACTGTACATTTAAATGATGATATACCCTCTAAAATAAAAATATCGGTGCAGCGAGGAATTAAAAACGGTGTGTAAAATTCTCAAATCAACACTGTGGTTTTTGTAATCAGCAGTGCAGTTTACAAAATCAGCAGTGTGGTTTTTATGATCAGCAGTGCTGATTTGAGAATTCGGTGCACGGTTTTCATTCCTTTTCCGTACATACAATATGTTTTCAAAGCATAGTCTGTGCATATAGAGTATAGTGTTTTTTCTTCGATATAGGCAAATATTTCGCTTTAGACCACAGTGACGAAAGTTCTCATTTGTCTTGTAGAATAAGACTGTTTTCTCTTCTGTCTCAGAAAATCAATACTTGCGGAACTTGAAACTAAAGTAATAGCTGAAAAGATAGATTCTGCGATTTTTAGAATGCGAAGCTTTTGTTTTCGGATGCACGTAAGTGGATTCCGCCTGTCATTGCCGTTACAAAAACACAAAAAGACTGAGATTCGCAAAGAAATAAGAGTCATACACACACAAAGTAAAAGGTTTTTCGTACTTTTGGCTGCAAAATTTGTTATACTAAGGAAAGAATATCAATTTTTGAACTTAACAACGAAGAAAGACTATGTACGAAACAGGTTATGCGGATGGCTACGCAATGAGTGCCACCACGATTTATTGGATTATATTTATCGGAATAGCGATAGCAAGTTGGATTGTGCAGTGGAACCTGAACAGAAAGACCACACAATATTCCGAAATGAGGTCTTACCGAGGACTTACGGGGAAGGAAGTGGCGGAAATGATGCTGCGCGACAACGGCATCACAGATGTGAAGGTGATAAGCACTGAAGGACGGTTGACCGACCACTACAATCCGGCAGACCGGACTGTGAACCTGAGCGAGATTGTATATGGCAGCAACAGCATCATGGCGGTTGCCGTGGCAGCACACGAATGCGGTCATGCCGTACAACATGCCTACGCATACGGGCCTCTCGCATTGCGCTCCAAACTGGTGCCGGTGGTGAGCTTTGCCTCACAGTGGATGCAGTGGTTGTTGCTTGGCGGTATGCTGATGTTGAGCTACACCGGTTCCGGCACTGTGCTGCTGATAGGAGTGATATTATTCTCGATGACCACTCTCTTCTCGTTCATCACTCTGCCTGTAGAAATAGACGCAAGCCGGAGAGCTATCAAGTGGCTTGACAGTGCAGGACTCACCGACGCACGTACTCACAGCGCATCGGTGGATGCTTTGCGCGCTGCCGCATATACCTACGTGGTGGCTGCTCTCGGTTCGCTTGCCACATTACTTTATTATGTCATGTTGCTTGTCGGAAGCAGAAGGAACGACTGATGGATATCCGGAAAGAACTTGAAAGCATGGCTGACGAGAAACTTCGCAAATTCTCGTCCGCCCTCATTCCGGGAGCTTCTGTCATCGGAGTGAGAATCCCGCAGCTGCGCCTGTTGGCAAAGAGGATTGCGGCAGGAACGGACTGGAAGGATTTTCTTGCGGAAGACCACAGAGGAGCAATGGAGGAGAGGTTGCTGCACGGACTTGTAGTGGGATATGCCAAGATGCCTTTCGGAGAGCGTCTGGAACATATCAAGAACTTTGTGCCTCTCATTGATTCGTGGGCGGTATGTGACTGCGCATGTTCTACATTCAAAGCAGTTAAGAAGGCTCTTCCACAGACTTTGGATTTCTTGCAACCCTATCTTGACTCCGAAAAAGAATATGAGCAGAGGTTCGGGGCGGTCATGCTGATGGACTATTTCATTAACGAGGATTATATAGACTATACGCTTTCACGGCTCACCCGGTTAAGCTCGCCACATTATTATGCCAAGATGGCTGTGGCATGGGCTTTGTCCGTATGTTATGTCAAATATCCGGAGAAGACCATAACGACACTCAGAGACTGTGGGCTTGATAAGGAGACCTACAACAAGGCATTACAGAAAATCATCGAGTCGCAACGAGTTTCAGACCGTGAGAAGGATATTATAAGAGAACTCAAAAGATAAAAATGGCACAAAAACAAGGATTATACCAGACGCAGACGGAAAGTCAGATACTGAAACTTTCTCCTCAGCAGCTGATGCTGGTCAAGCTCATAGAACTTCCTGTGAGCGATCTTGAAGAGCGTGTCAAAAACGAAGTTATCGACAATATAGCTCTTGAAGAGGGCAGAGAGGAGATTCCCGGTGCGGAAGGAGCAAAGGATGACGACCGTGCTTCGGCATCGGACGGAGAAAATACGGAGCATGACGAGAATTATGAAGCGGACGGAACAGAGCTGGAATACGGCGACTATTCTTCGCCCGACGACATGCCCTCTTATCTTGTCAACCGCCGGGAGAATGAGGGTGCGGAGATACCGATAGGCGACACCCGCTCTTTCATCGAAGACTTGGAGAATCAGATTCTGGAATACGAAATATCAGAGCAGAAGCAACTGATAATCAAATATCTGATTGGTTCGTTGAACAATAACGGATTCATAGACCGTCCGCTTTCAAACATCGTGGATGAACTGCTGTTCAGCCACAACATAGACACTGATGAGAAGGAAGTGGAGGAAGCACTGCACACATTGCAGCAATTCGAGCCGGCTGGAATTGGAGCGCGCAACCTGCAGGAATGTCTGCTCATACAGATAGACCGTCTGCTGAAAGACAAGAAAGAACAGAGCGAAGCCCGACGCTGGCTGCTGAAAATAGGGAAGGAAATCATTGCCAAGGAATATGACACATGGACAAAGATTGCGAACAATCCGGCGGACATCACTGAGCGTGTGGTGGAACCGCTGAGTGAAGAGCTTGGTGTAAGCTGCAAGGACGTCATGGCGGCCATCGGTGTCATCGGCAAGCTTAATCCCCACCCGGGACGCTCATTGTGCGAATCGTCAGACGACAGAGTGCAGACGATTATTCCGGACTTCATAATAGAGACGGACGGTGAAGGCAACATCACGCTGACACTCAACGAGGGTGAGTTGCCGGAACTGCATGTGAACCAAGAATATGTGAAGCAACTCGATGCCTACATGAAGCGGGGAAACCGGATGAGCAGGAGCGAAAAGGAGGCTTTCGCATATACCAAGCAGAAGGTGGATGCGGCACGCATGTTCATCGAATCAATCAAGCAAAGACAACGGACATTGTATGTCACCATGAAGACCATAATCGACCTGCAAAGAGATTTTTTCCTAACACAAGACGAAGATACGTTACAACCTATGGTGCTGCGCGATGTCGCTGACAAATCACAGCTCGACATATCCACCATATCAAGGGTCTGCAACAGCAAGTATGCGATGGTTGACGGAAGTATATATCCGTTGAAACATTTCTTCTTACGTACACGCGCCAATGCGGAAGGAGAAGAAATACAGGCACGCAAGGTGAACCGGCTCATCAGTTCCATCATCGAATCGGAAGACAAAAGCAAGCCGTATTCAGACGAACAACTCATGGAAATGCTGAAAAAGAACGGACTGAGCATCAGCAGGAGAACTGTGGCAAAATACAGGGACAGCATGGGAATACCGACAGCGAAGAAACGCGCCGCAGGAGAAAAAAGCATATCGTAAGACGGATTCAGACATAGACAGAAACAAAAAGAACAGAAAGCGGCATACAACTATGACATGCGACCGCTTCAAAATAACGATAAGATTTTTTATGAATGAAAAACGACTGATACAGGTTGCCAAGATATTTTCGGCACTGTTCTCGCCATTCTATGCTCCTCTGTGGGCTTTTGCCGGACTTTTCATATTCAGCTATCTGAGACTGCTGCCGTCAGGCTACAAGCTTCTTATACTGCTAATGGTATATTGCTTCACGGTGTTCATTCCGCGAATAAGCATAAACTTATTCCGCAAACTGAATAAATGGACGCACTGGCAACTCAGCCACAGGCGAAACCGACACACTCCTTACGTGCTTACGCTTGTAAGCTATACTGCGTGTCTTGTGCTGATGACCAACATGAACACGGCAATGTTCATCAGGGGCATCGTCATGGCGGCTCTCATGGCACAGATATTATGCGTCATTATTAACCGATGGTGGAAAATCAGCACACACATGGTGGGCGCGGGCGGATTGACGGGAAGTATTATTGCTTTCAGCTATCTGTTCTATTTCAACCCTATATGGCCTCTTTGCGGATTGTTGCTGCTCTCCGGAGCAATCGGCACAAGCCGCATCGTACTGCGTCAACATTCGCTTGCACAAGTTCTTGTCGGGTTTGCCGTAGGATTTGTCTGCGCCATGTTTTTCATACTTATCAGCTGGATGTAAGAAAGTATTCGATATAGTTGTAGGGGTCTGTGTGTATATCCATTTTAAATAGTCGAATACACTCACAAAAGATGTATGAGTAGTTTGTCGAATATATTTACTTTAGCAAGCCCCCGGTGAGTACATACATGAGATATAGTAGAAAACTTTCTCGAATCCGTTTTTATAACCATAAGTAATAAAACTTAAAACAGCCTCTTGTCTCCCACTTTCATTTCGCGTGTTGTGCATATTTGCAAAAAATATATTAACTTAGTGCGATTTTTGCGCCTTGTAGGTCTGGGAATGTAATAAAAATATCCCAACACTTCGTGTGATGCCTGTAAGTTTTCGGGACAGACGGCGGACATTGTGCTCTGTGGATACTCCTTATGACTTACCTATTATGAAAGAATAAATATATTTGAAATATATGGAGAATTTTGTTCATCTGCATGTACATACCCAATATTCGATACTTGACGGTCAGGCGAGTATCCCGAAGCTTGTCGATAAGGCTATTGCCAACGGCATGAAAGGGATGGCTGTCACCGACCACGGCAATATGTTCGGAATAAAAGAGTTTTTCAACTATTGCAAGAAGGTGAACGGCAAAAACCGCGACAAGGTTAAGACAGCTCAGAAACTTATTGATGATATTAACAACGGAACACTTGAACGTAAGGATCGTGACGGCAAGGACAAATATGAGGGTAAGCCGGAAGCGCAGCTTGTGAAGGAGGCGGAGGAGACGATAGCCAAGACTACTCCCAAACTTGATTTTAAGCCTATCTTCGGTTGTGAGATGTATTGTGCACGGAGAGGGCTTCATCTGAAAGAGGGAAAGCTTGACAGCAGCGGATGGCATCTCATTCTGCTTGCCAAGAACAGCACCGGATATCACAATCTTGTGAAACTTGTCAGTCATGCGTGGGTAGATGGATTCTATAACAGACCGCGTACAGACCATGAAGAGCTGATGAAGTATCATGAAGGCTTGATTGCATGTTCGGCATGTATCGCCGGTGAAGTTCCGTGGTATATACGTCAGGGACAGATAGCAAAGGCTGAAGAGGCTGTGGTGTGGTTCAAGAACCTTTTCGGTGACGACTATTATCTTGAACTCCAGAGGCATGAGGTGAAAGACCCGACGCAGAGGGCGAACCGGGAAGCTTTTCCTATTCAGCAAGAGTGTAATCGTGTCATTATCGAACTTGCCCGTAAGCATAATGTCAAGCTTGTGTGTACGAATGACGTTCACTTTGTAGATGAAGAGAATGCGGAGGCACATGACCGTCTTATCTGTCTGAGTACGGGACGAGACCTTGACGACCCGAACCGAATGCTTTATTCAAAGCAGGAGTGGTTCAAGACCCGAGAAGAAATGAACGAGGTGTTTGCCGATGTGCCGGAAGCGTTGCGCAATACGGTGGAGGTGCTGGACAAGGTGGAGAACTATTCCATCGACCATGCGCCGATTATGCCGAACTTTGCCATACCGGAAGATTTTGGGACGGAGGAGGAGTACAGGCAGAGGCTGACGGAGAAGGACTTGTTCGATGAGTTCACTCGTGACGAACATGGAAACGTGGTGATGAGTGAAGAGGCGGCAAATGACAAGATAAAGAAACTGGGAGGATACGAGAAACTTTACAGAATAAAATTTGAGGCGGACTATCTGAAGAAGCTCACATACGAGGGTGCAAAGAAAATGTATGGCGACCCTATTCCCGACCATGTAATGGAGCTGCTGAACTTTGAGCTGCATATCATGAAGACGATGGGTTTCCCCGGCTACTTCCTCATTGTGCAGGACTATATCAATGCGGCGCGCGAAGAACTTGGAGTTTGGGTAGGTCCGGGACGTGGCTCTGCGGCAGGTTCGGCAGTAGCTTATTGCCTTGGCATCACGCGGGTGGACCCTATTCAGTATGACCTCCTGTTCGAGCGATTCCTGAATCCTGACCGTATCTCTTTGCCCGATATAGATGTGGATTTTGATGACGACGGACGCGGAAAGGTGCTTCAGTGGGTAACTCAGAAATATGGAGAAGAGAAGGTGGCGCATATCATCACGTATGGCACTATGGCGACAAAGCTTGCCATCAAGGATGTGGCGCGTGTGCAGAAGCTGCCTCTCAATATCTCCAATGCCTTGTGTAAGGCTATTCCCGACAAACTCCCTACGGGAAAGAAGATGAATCTTCCGAATGCAATTGAGTGTGTGAAGGAACTTCAGGATGCTGTGACATCGCCGGATCCTCTTTTGCGCGATACGCTCAGATATGCTCAGATGCTTGAGAATAATGTCCGGAATACGGGTGTTCATGCGTGCGGAACTATTATCTGCCGTGATGACATTTCTGACTGGGTGCCAGTATCTACTGCCGATGACAAGGAGACTGGCGAGAAACTGCGCTGCACACAGTATGACGGGCATGTGATAGAAGAGACCGGACTAATTAAGATGGACTTTCTCGGTTTGAAGACTCTTTCCATTTTAAAGGAGGCTGTCGAGAACATTAAGGACAGTTTGGGTGTTAATGTAGATGTTGACTCGCTTGATATTAATGACCCGGCGACATACCGACTCTACAGCGATGGACGTACTATCGGAACATTCCAGTTTGAGTCTGCCGGAATGCAGAAGTATCTGCGAGAGCTTCAGCCGACCACGTTTGAAGACCTCATTGCGATGAATGCCCTTTACCGACCGGGACCGATGGACTACATCCCTGACTTTATCGACAGAAAACAGGGACGGAAGCCGATTGAGTATGATATTCCGGTGATGGAGAAATATCTCAAGGATACGTATGGCATTACGGTGTATCAGGAGCAGGTCATGCTTCTCTCTCGTCTTCTGGCGAATTTTACTCGTGGTGAGAGCGATACGCTGAGAAAGGCGATGGGTAAGAAACTGAAAGACAAGCTTGATATGCTTCGTCCGAAATTCTTTGAAGGTGGACAGAGCAACGGACATAAGCTTGAGACTTTGCAGAAGATATGGGCGGATTGGGAGAAGTTTGCTTCGTATGCTTTCAATAAGAGTCATGCGACATGTTATTCGTGGGTGGCATACCAGACGGCTTATCTGAAGGCGAACTATCCGGCTCAGTATATGGCTGCTGTCATGAGCCGAAGCTTGGCGAATATCACGGATATACGTAAGCTGATGGACGAATGTAAGTCAATGGGTATCAATACACTCGGACCGGACATAAACGAAAGCCGCCAAAAGTTTTCGGTCAACGCTCATGGTGATATACGTTTCGGTATGGGGGCGGTGAAAGGTGTCGGCGAGAGTGCTGTGGCTGCCATCATTGACGAGCGTGAGAAGAACGGGGTGTTTACGTCTGTCTTTGACTTTGTTGAACGCGTCAATCTTACGGCTTGTAACCGTAAGAATATTGAAAACCTTGTGCTTGCGGGAGCTTTGGACTGTTTTAAGGATGTTTCCCGTGAGATGTACTTCGCTCCGGGCGGAAAGAACGGCGAGACTTTTGTGGAGACACTCATCCGCTATGGTAACCGTTTCCAGCAAGATAAGAATATGGCTTCAAACTCATTGTTCGGCATGGGAATGGCAATAGAGGTTGCTCATCCGGATTTGCCGAAGGAGGTGGAGCCGTGGAGTGATATGGAGCGTCTGAACAGGGAACGTGAGCTTGTCGGGATATATCTTTCGGCACATCCGCTTGATGAATATTCTATCGTGTTGAACCATGTGTGCAACACGAAGGTGACGGAGCTTGAAGATAAAGAACAGCTTGCCAAATTGGATGAAGTGACTTTTGGAGGACTTGTCACCGACATAAGGGAAGGGCAGACTAAAAAAGGAAATCCATACGGAATTGTGAAGATTGAGGACTTTACCGGGGCGGGGGAGATTCCGCTGTTTGGAAAGGATTGGCTTGATTATCATAACAGTTTCATGATTGGAACTCCTTTGTTCATCCGCGGAAAGGCTGTTCCAAAGCAATGGGGACAGGGCGGATATGATTTGGCTCTGAAAAGTGTTGAACTGCTCTCGGATGTGAAGGACTCCGTTATAGACCGAATTACGCTTTCTGTGCCTTTGGACAGGTTGACGGTGGAGCTTGTAGAAGACCTTGCAGAGATTGCAAAAGAGAGTCCCGGACGTGCAGAACTTTACTTCAATGTGTATTCGGGAGACAATATGAAAGCTTGTCTGTTCTCGCGTAAAATTAAAATCTCCGTGCAAAAAAAGCTTGTGAACTATGTTTTGGAGCGTCCGGAGATTGTCTTTAAGATAAATTGATTATCTTTGCGAGAGCGTTGCGCATGTTCAACAAGAAGTCTTGAAGACCGAGCATAGAGCTGTGGTTTGGAAGTGTGGAGACAATTAATTAAATGTTTAACATATATAATAAGGAGTATTATGGTAATTAACGATGAAAATTTTGAATCAGTTGTAGCTGAAGGTAAGCCGATGATGCTTGATTTCTGGGCTACATGGTGTGGACCTTGCAAGAAAATCGGACCGGATATTGAGGCTCTTGCAGTAGAATATGAAGGTCGTGCCATTGTTGGCAAGGTGAATGTGGAAGAAGCAGACGGTCTGGCTTCAAAGTTCGGTATCCGCAATGTGCCTACTGTTCTTTATATGAAGAATGGCGAGGTTGTTGACAAGATTGTAGGTGCTACCACAAAAGCTAAGTTTGAGGAGAAGCTTCAGGCAATCCTCTGATGGCGGAATTGTAAATAATAATGTGAATAAAATGTGAAGAATGTCCGCTGTGAAGAAAGGTTTGCTGGGCAAAGCTTGTGCCATTACCGGGTTATGCCGTTTTTATGGCGGACATTCTTGTAGAATCATGTACTTTTTAACCCCCTAAATTGTAAATACCATGTCAAGCAACATTGATGATGAACTGTTGAAGGATGCAGAAGACGATGCACGTGCAGTTGAGTTTATCCATAGTTATCTTCCGCAAGAACTGAAAGACAAGTTTACGGAAGATGAGTTGTATTATTTTCTTGATGTCATATTTGACTATTATGCTTCTAATGACATTTTTAGCGCAGAACCAGATAAGGATGGCTATGTGGAGATTGATCTTGATGATGTAGTTGATTATATCGTGAAAAAAGCGAAGAAGGAAGGAATGGGAGAATACGAGCACGATGATATTCTTTTTGTAGTTCAAGGAGAAATGGAATATAGTGAGAATTGTGCAGAATAATAAATGGTTTAATATTTGTTATTTATTTAATTGTAGTTTTTCCTGTTTGTGGATTTGAAATGGCGAATAGGAAGGGATTAAGCTGTGGTTGTAAAGTGTATAGTATGGATTCTATGACAACCGCAGCTTAGTTTTTTGTGTCTTGGGATGATGTTCTTTGTGAAAAAAGAGAAACGACATGAAACATAAGCAGATAATAGTATCGGAAAAGTTGCGCTCTGCATGTCCGGTTTTTGTGGGTGCTGCTGTATATGCGGAATTGGTAAATACGGATTATTCTCCGGAGTTGTGGGCGGATATAGAGGACTTTGTTCGGAAGTATCGAGAATGTTATGATATAAGCTCCATCAAGCGGATGCCTTCTGTGGAGGCAACGAGGCAGGCATATCGCAGATGCGGTAAGGACCCGAGTCGTTACCGTCCGTCGGGCGAGGCTCTTGTTCGCCGGGTGCTTCAGGGAAAAGAGCTTTATCATGTGGATACGGCTGTCGATCTTGTGAATCTGGCTTCCATTGCTTATGGATATAGTATAGGTGGTTTTGACTATGATAAGATTGAAGGTGATGTGTTGGAACTTGGTATTGGTCGTGAAGGAGAACCGTATGAAGGTATAGGGAGAGGTATGTTGAATATATGCGGGCTTCCGGTGTATCGCGATTCGGTAGGAGGGATTGGTACACCCACAAGTGACAATGAACGTACTAAGATGTCGTTGAAGACAACGCGTATCTTGGCACTTGTCAATGGATATGATGGAAATCGGGACAATGTGATGGCTTGTGCTTCGTATATACAGACCTTGCTTCGTAAATATGCCATGTCTGATGGTGGAGAGGTAGTTGAGTTTGGGCAATAGCGTGTGCTGTCAGGGCGGAAAGAGGAGTAAGGGTGTGATGATGTTGCTCTTGTGAATGTTTTCTATATAGAATGTGGGTATTTTCGTTGCTTTATGTGTCGAAAAAAGCTCTTCGACACAATAATATAATAAATGTGCCGTTGTAAGAATTAATGGGAAAAAAGTTTTTCATACTGATGACGGTGCTGACGTGTGGTGTTCTGACTGCGAGGGCACAGTGGGATGTGCAGTTCTCGGACTACACTGCATTGAAGTCGTTTTATAATCCTGCGGTGTCGGGAACAGATGGAAAACTGAATGTGTGTGGAACATATTCCATGCAAATGGCAGGATATGAAAATGCACCGGCAACCATGTTTTTCAGTGCGGACTTGCCTGTATATTTCCTAAGTCCGAGACATGGAGCTGGAATCAGTTTTATGAGTGATGAGATTGGTATGTTCAGAACACAGAAACTGGCTTTGCAATATGCCTATAATATGAAAATCGGTTCTAAGGGCAGATTGGCGATAGGTTTGCAAGGGGCATTGCTGAGTGAGACCATTGACCCGAAAGATGTGGAACTGGAAGACCCTTCCGACCCTGCATTTCCTACTTCATCTGTTGACGGTAATGGATTTGATGTAGGATCCGGTATATATTATTATCATCCGAAATGGTGGGCGGGAGTGTCGGCGCAGCATTTGATGTCACCGGTTTTGGAGCTTGGAGAGAGGCATAAAGTGGAGATTTCACCGGCATATTATCTGATGGGCGGTTGTCGCTTAAAAATAAGAAATACCAATCTGACTTTGCATCCGTCTTTTCTTGTACAGACTGATATGCAGTCTTGGCGTGAAGACGTTCAGTGTAAGGTTGCCTATGAGTATGACGGACGGAAGTTTTATGGAGGATTGGGATATAGTCCGAGTACATCTGTTACTTTTATGCTTGGAGGCGATTTTCATGGTGTGTCTTTGGGATATTCTTATCAGATGTACACATCGGGTGTCGGAATGCAAAACGGTTCGCACGAAATCGTGATAGGTTATCAGACAGAGCTTGACCTTTTCAAGAAAGGACGCAACAAGCACAAAAGTGTGCGGGTGTTGTAGGATGGAGGTCTTGAGTGTTTGCGTGAAAATAGAAGAAATCCGGATTTGTGCGTTTGTATAATTTGGAGTAATAATGATATAGAAAAGAAAATAAAATATGAAAAGAGGATTTTATGCGATATGCATTATTGTAGCTGTTTCATTAGTGGTTGCTTCTTGTATGGGAGCAGGCAAACTTAGTGGTGCAGCTACAGGCGGTGAGGTTACGGGAGTTGGTGGTGCTCCTGTATCGGAACCAGCTCCGTTTGGAATGGTGCTTGTGAAACGCGGTTCGTTGAAAATGGGAACGGGCAAGACGGATAGTCTCTGGGGAAAGAAGATGCCTGAAAGAGAGATATCTGTTGATGCGTTCTGGATGGATGAGACGGAGGTGACAAATTCCAAATACAAGCAGTTTGTCAATTGGGTACGTGACAGTATCATACGTGAACGTCTTGCAGATCCTGCGTATGGAGGTGATGAGTCGTTTAAGATAGAAGAGGATAAGAATGGTGATCCTATTACTCCGCATTTGAACTGGAGTAAGCCTATTCCATGGAAGAATCCTGACGAAGATCAACAGAGAGCGATAGAAAGTGTCTATACATTTCATCCTTTCGATGGAACAAAGATGCTTGATGCTAAACAAATGAATTATCGTTATGAAACATTTGATTATGCGATGGCGGCTATGCGCAAGTATAGACTTGATCCGGCTGAGCGTAATCTTAATACGGATGTAGAGCTGAATCCGAATGAAGTGGTCATGATTTCGAAAGATACGGCATATATAGATGATGATGGAATCATACACCGGGAAACAATCACACGTCCGTTGTCAAGTATGTGGGATTTTGTGAATACCTATATTGTAAACATTTATCCTGATACAACATGTTGGATTAATGATTTTAAGAATGCTGAGAATGAAGCGTATATGCGTCTTTATTTCAATCATCCGAATTATAACGAGTATCCTGTTGTTGGAGTAAACTGGGAACAGGCAAATGCTTACTGCAATTGGCGCACGGACTTTCTGATGCGCGGATTGGGCGGAAGTGCAAAATTTATTCAGCGTTACCGTTTGCCAACAGAGGCTGAGTGGGAATATGCTGCTCGTGGAAAGAATGGAAATGAGTTGCCGTGGGAGCAGGATGGAGTGAAGAGTGAAAAAGGGTGTTTCTATGCCAACTTCAAACCGGATAGAGGCAATTATACCGTAGATGGTAATCTTATCACATCGAAAGTAGGAATATATTCGGCAAACTCAAATGGACTTTATGACATGGCTGGTAATGTGGCAGAATGGACAAGCACTGTATATACGGAAGCGGGAGTGAAGTCGATGAGCGACATGAATCCGGAATTGTCATATAACGCAGCGAAAGAAGACCCGTATATATTGAAACGTAAGTCTGTGAGAGGTGGTTCATGGAAAGACCCTGAAAGCTTTATCAAGTCTGCATGGCGCTCGTCTGAATATCAGAATGTGGGCCGTTCTTTCATTGGTTTCCGTTGTGTACGTACTCAAATAGGTACTCCGGGAAAGGCTAAAAGATAGTTTTTGTTAAGCAATTTATAAAATATAGAATCAAATGGCGAAGAATAAAATCAAGAACTTGTCAGTCATACAACGCTGGATGGACAGTAAGCCCGGACAGATGTTTCTGAATTACGCATATAGTTGGGGTGCATCTATTGTGATTCTTGGTGCACTTTTCAAACTTACGCATATTGCTGGAGCGGATATTATGCTTTTTATCGGTATGGGCACTGAGGTTATCGTGTTCTTCCTTGCCGGTTTTGAGCGTCCGTGGGACAGAGACGAAGAAACGGAAGGTACTTCGACTGTTGCTACACAAAGTATGGGAGGTGCTGCGCAACCGGTGATTATCGGTGGCGTGTCCGGAGTTGCAGGAGGTGTAACTGGTGATATGGCAAGCGGTATAGCTGGTGGTGTAACTGGTGGTATGGGAGGAACTATCATTATTGGCGGTGGTGTTCCGGTTGGACAGAATGTAGCTTCAGACAATCAATCGCAAGGTGTGCAGCCGTCTGCAGAGGACGCAGCGCCTGTTGATTCTTCACAGCTTGCCGGCAATATTGCGTCTTCTCCGATATTATGTAATCCGCAGTATGCGGGAATGACACCGGATATGGCGGAGGCTACCCAAGCTTATGTAGAGCAGTTGAAGTCGTTGACGGAAACATTACAGCAAGTTGCGGAACAGTCTGCACGTCTTACTCGTGATTCGGAAGAGATGGAGAATATGAACCGTACTCTTACCGGTATCAACAAATTCTATGAGATACAGCTTCGTAGTGTAAGTGCGCAGAGCAATACCATAGACGATGTGAATGCACAGACCGTAAAACTTGCAGAGCAACTGGAAGAGTTGAATGCTGTGTATGCACGTATGGTTGAAGCTTTGAAAGTAAACATGAAGTGAAAAGAATAAAGGTTCTGTACCAGAACCGTCTATGTTCGGTAGCAGTAAACACTGTTTTTACATGCAGAACGAACTTTAATCATTAAACTTTACAGAAGTGGCTATAAAGAAAAGAAAACTTTCTCCTCGTCAGAAGATGATAAATCTTATGTACGTCGTATTGATGGCAATGCTTGCATTGAACGTCAGTTCCGATGTGCTAAAGGGATTTACTCTTATGGATGAAAGCCTGAACAAGTCAACGTTGAATTCTTCAACGCAGAATGCGGCAATATATTCCGAGTTGGAGGCGGCGATGCAGCAGAATCCGGAGAAAACAAGAGAATGGTATCAAAAGGCGCAGCAGGTGCGGACTATTTCTGACTCGATATATACTTTTGCCGAGGAACTGAAATGGAAGATTGTGCGTGATGCAGATGGTAAAGATGCAGATATCAACAACATCAGTGCCAAAGATAATCTTGAGTCTGCCACTCATGTGATGTTGGCTCCGGGAGTAGGTCAGGGAAAGGCTTTGCGTACTGCCATAAATAAATATCGGAATGATATCTTGGATATGGTGGACGACTCTGTCAAGAGGCAGATTATCGGAAACAACCTTTCCACAGAAGTGCCTCGAAAGGCAAGCGTTCTTGGTAAGAACTGGGAGGAATATATGTTTGAAAATACTCCTGTTGCAGCTGCTGTTACGATGCTTACTAAACTGCAATCGGATGTGCGTTATGCCGAAGGTGAGGTGCTACATCAGCTTGTGGCAAACATTGACGTGAAGGATGTGCGTGTGAATCAGGTTCAGGCATACGTAATTCCGAGTGCACAGACGGTAGTTCGTGGAAGTAAGTTTTCTGCACAGATTATAATGGCAGCGGTGGATACGACCCAACGTCCGGACATTTATGTGGGGAATACTTTGCTGAAGTCCGGTGATGGTAGATATGAAACAATATGCAACTCTACCGGTGATTTTACGCTTCGCGGATATATGGTTATGCGAAGTGGAAATGGGGAAACTATACGAAGAGAATTTGAACAGCCTTATACCGTAGTGGAACCCTCTGCTACAGTCTCAGCTACATTGATGAACATGTTGTATGCCGGCTATCAGAATCCGATAAGTGTCTCTGTACCGGGTGTTCCTGCGAATAGGATAAACCTATCTATGACAGGAGGTACATTGACGAAGAAAGGCGATGGCTCTTATGTTGCAGTACCTACGACGGTCGGAAGTGATGTGGTCATGACTGTAACAGCCAACAATGAAGGACGTATGCAGGAAATGGGAAAATTCTCTTTCCATGTGCGTAAATTGCCAGACCCTACGGCTTATATTGAATTTGCTGATGACAAAGGTGTGAAGAACCGCTACAAGGGAGGAACTCCATTGTCAAAAGCCGCACTTCTCAGTACCGGTGGCATTGGAGCCGCAATCGACGACGGACTTCTTGATATATCTTTCCGCGTAACCGGTTTTGAAACAGTCTTTTTTGATAACATGGGAAATGCTGTTCCGGAAGTGTCCCAGTCGGGTGATTTCACTCCGCGTCAGAAAGAACTTTTCCGCAGGCTTACGCGCGGCAAGCGTTTTTATATTTCGCGTGTACATGCCATTGGTCCTGACGGTATAGAACGCACGCTTCCTGCATCTATGGAAGTTATTGTCAACTGATAAAACAAACAAATAAATGAAACGTATATTATTCATACTTTTCGGTATCTGCCTTGTCGGAAGTGCTATGGCGCAGCCGGCAAAAAGCCGTGTAAGAACAAACAATGGTGCCACGAACAGAACTGGTAACAATGGGGCGGCACAGCCAGTTGACCGTGCTACGTTGATGTTTCCTACTCCTGTCGATGTGCCGGAGGATGTTGCGTGGAGACGTGATATATATCGTACTCTTGATTTGAAAAAGGATGAGAATGCAGCTCTTTATTATCCTGTTGAACCAATGGGGAATGAAGTGAACCTTTTCACGCTTATCTTTCAACTCTTGAACACAGGTAAATTGCCTGCATACGATTATAAACTTGACGGTGTGGAGGACTTCTCCAAGGAGAACAGAATGCACTTCAAGGACATGCTTGACAGGTATCATATCTTGTATGAGATTGAAGGACGGACAATCAAGGTGGACAACAGCGATATTCCGTCTGCAGAGGTTCTGAGCTTTAATGTTAAGGAAAGTTCCTATTACGATCAGCATACGGCAACCTATCATACACGGGTTGTAGCTTTGTGTCCGGTTCTTCATCGTGCAGATGATTTCAGTATGGACATGCGCAAATACCCGATGTTCTGGATTAAGTATGATGACCTTGCCCCTTATCTTAGCAAACATTCTGTGATGATAAGCAATCTGAACAATGCGGCAACAATGTCTATGGACGACTTCTTTGCTACAAATCAGTATAAAGGAACCATCTATATGACGACAAACATGCAGAATCGTTCTTTGCAGCAGTATTGTACGACTGACAGTGCTTTGGTGAAAGAACAGAAGCGTATTGAAAAGGAAATTACTGATTTCGAGAAGAATATATGGGCGACTCCTGTTGATTCCGTGGAGCTTGCGCGTCAGGATTCTATTGCCAATGCTGCCAACGCAAAGAAAGGGAGGAGACGTGTTTCCTCTTCTGCGACAACAGGAAAGGCTACAGCTTCTTCGTCTCGCACATCGAGACGTTCTTCTGCAAGCAAGAAAGAGAAGAGCGAAAAGTCTTCAAGTTCGTCCGGCTCTTCTGCTCCGCGTGTTTCAGTGCGCAGACAGAGACATTAAGATTATTTTCTATGTCTGATAAAGCTTCCTAAAATCCTTATAACCCTATTTTAGGTGCGGCTTCCCGGTTCTTTAGTTTTATACAATTAAAGAATCGGGAAGTCTTTTTTTTGTTTAAGAAGTTGCTCTGATTTTGTTTGTTGTGGCTATATATGGTTGTTTTTAGATCGGACTGCTAACGCACCATATACTTCTTTCCGCCTTTTATATATATGCCTTTTTTCGGCACATTTTTTATCACGCAACCGGACAAATTGAATATCCGTTCATCGACACGGGCTTCTTCCACGTGTCGTTCATCTATGCCTAAAACTTGTTCTCTATTAAATTCAACGACATGCACTCCCTCGCTGTCTGTAAACCTATAAACAGAACCTAAGAAAAGCGGACCAAACCCTCCAAAATACAAATCTACGGTATAAGCGCCTTCTCCTTCCACGTGCGGTTCAAGCTCGTCCACTTCAAATTTAAATTCAAAAGTAGGACAAGGAGAAACATCCACTTGAACACCTGTCAAATAAATGTACTGATTGGGATTGCGCTTCGTCCACATCGTACCATACACATGGAGTGTATGTTCATCCACAAATTCATATTTCAAGTCATCATGTCCTCGCCTGTCTTCCGGAATCTCCGAAGTAACCTCCTTTCCAAGCACCAATTGTTGACCATGAAGATAATGACCATCATATCGCGCTGGTATATAGCCTCCATCAGAATAGGTGATATACGAAACCTGTTCATAAGCTCCTCCATCCATTAGTAGTGTACTTTCATCTGGGTGGGTCTGTGGCATCACCCCTCCCAAACACTCCGTCCATGTAGTATATACTGGATGCTCTTCTATTTCTTCAGGAGACAACTCCGAATAGATTGATGAAAACAGAATATTCTTCAGCCTTATGCCGTTTGCCTCTATATATGACACTTCTTCCACCTTACAGCTGTATGTTCCTGTGTCGCAGAAAGATTGCAATTCAAACTCATCGCCTTCATTCAAGGTGAAGTCATACAGCAGAATCTCTCTACCGTATGCCTTATTCCACGCATATACCTTTCCGTCTTCTTCCCGCAAAATAGCATACACAGCTCCGTCCTTATGAAATGGAATGAAATAATGACCGTTTTGATAAGTGAGTTTCATGTATGTTCTTCCATTTATCACTGTATCCGCGTCTTCCATGAAACACAAATCATATTCTTCATCAGGTCCTTCATTATAAATACCAAACACAAGACTATAAGGACCGTATGTCCTTACATGCCAAGACTTGCCTTTTTCTATAAGCGGTCGTATCTGTGCTTCCGACATGCAGAAGAACAAACAAAATAACGCAAGAAATAAAAATAAACTTTTTCTCATAATATTATTTGTTATTCGTAAGTAAATATAATGCCATTAGTAACCTCCATTGATGCCCCTAAAGGAAGAATATAATCCTTTCCCTTGCATATTCTTATTACACCATAGTTGATAACCTTCACATCTCCACCGGGTTTCACCGATATATCAGCATTTTCAACATACGCAGCATCAACAACGAAAGAAGCACCATCTTCCACTGTTAACGTCGCATTTCGATAAAAAGTCGTCTGCCCACGCAATGTTAAAGAAGCACCACTTTTTATTACTGTATGATTATAAATAAATTTCTTTTTTGAACAAACAGAATCAGTATTTATAAATATGGTATCGTTCAAGTCCGGATCTAAGTCCCTTAATCTGCCATATTCATCCATTGGTCCTTTGGTGTAATCAGAATCATCGCCATCCGGAATATCGGGCACCCAGTCTGGGCAATGAGCCGGTTTTGGTCCTAATCCCCAAAAATAGAAACAAACACCCAATAGCAAGAAATACCTTTTTCATATCAATTAGCTTTTAAGTTAAACAATGTTACAAATGTAGCACTTATTACAACCTTTCATTCATAGCTATATATGTTACATAACATAATCCATGCGAATAATCTAATCAAAATATATATAATGAGGTTTCACAAGTTCCTCCATGCTGTTTTAGACGGAGACATCTTTCGAATGCACTCATTCTTAAAACAGTAAAAACACATGACAAAATCCACTTTCTCAATTTGACAAAATGATATTTTCGCCCAAAATGAAAATTTAACATTTCGGACGATTTTTTGCCAGTGACAAAAAGACGAAATTTTTGTCACAAAGATAAAACATTGAGAATCAACGGGATATAAAATTTCTCAAAATTCTCGAAAAAATGCGCCGGACGCAATTTTTCGAGAATTCTGAGTATTCCGGTAATTCGATGACTATTAATAAATTACAGTCATTTTTACCATTTTAACCCCCAAACACCGCTCCGGAACCACCCATTTTCAGGTTTCTGTTCAGACGCTCTCCCCAAACAGTCGATTATACACTTCTTAACATTTCAACTGAGGTAAACTGTCTTTTTCTCCGTTTCCCGGTGCTTTTTCAAAAAATCTACGCTGAAAATTTCTCCAATCTACTAAGTTCTTAAAATTGTAGCGCACTGCAAATAAATTTACAGTGCGCTGAAAATGTGGCGACAGTGCGCTGAAAATTTGAAAACTTAGTACTTTTTCCAAAAAGACTCTTCGCCGAGAATAAATAAATGTAAAGGAAACACTCCGAAATGAAACACTATTTCACATTTATCGGAAGCTTTTGAAAATGCGTGTAGAATCCCCGTTCTGCGAGGAAAGTTCGGTGCACTTCATTTTGACGCATGCCAGAGGACTTGGAATTTTAACAATTAAGAAAATCATAGTGGCGGCAAATGTAGTAATTTGCTGTCTATTTGTACCTGATTTTATGCTTTTTGTGACTAAAACGTTTCTTGCCTGTTCCTGTTTTTCGCCATTGGCATCTTTTTTGTAGGGCATGCTTGAATGCTTTCTCGCTAAGGATTTATGTAGATTATCTGACAGGCTCCTCATGCTTCTTTCGCGGATGTATTCGACTGACTCCTCCGTGAATATATATAGCTCTGGTTGTATATAAATAAGGACACTCTTCATGATGTGTTCTTTCCTTTTTCTTGCATACCTGAAATATGAAAGCCCGTCAAACAGAAAACTCTTTACTTTTTTGGTGCAGAACTTATTTTGTTTTACCTTTGCAGATGCAGGTATTATTGCATGTAAAAGAGTTAATGACGAATCTATAAACACAAATTTATACCTATATTTTTATATGAGTTTAAAAATCATCGTACTCGCGAAGCAGGTTCCTGACACACGTAATGTCGGACCGGACGCGATGACCCCAGAGGGTACTGTAAACCGTGCTGCTCTTCCAGCCGTTTTCAACCCTGAGGACTTGAATGCCTTGGAACAGGCTTTGAGATTGAAAGATGCCAATCCCGGCTCTACTATTACAATGCTGACAATGGGTCTGCCGAAGGCGACAGAGGTGCTGCGTGAGGGACTTTTCCGTGGTGCAGATGCCGGATGTCTGCTTACAGACCGTGCTCTCGGTGGTGCTGACACCCTCGCAACAAGCTACTCTCTTGCTCAGGGTATAAAGAAGATTGGCGACTACGACATCATTCTTTGCGGTCGTCAGGCTATTGATGGCGATACGGCGCAGGTCGGTCCTCAGGTGGCAGAGAAACTTGGGCTGACTCAGATTACTTATACAGAAGAGATTCTGGAATGTACAAAAGAGAAGATTGTGGCAAAACGTCATATCGACGGTGGTGTAGAAACCGTAGAAGGTCCTATGCCTATCGTGGTGACAGTCAACGGAAGCGCGGCTCCTTGTCGCAGCCGTAATGCCAAGCTTGTCATGAAGTATAAGAAGGCAAAGACCACTTCTGAGATTGCGGCTCTTTCTGACGAGGAGAAGGCATTCTATGAGTCTCGTCCTTATCTTGTGATACAGTCGTGGGGTGCAGCAGACATCGAAGCAGATCCTGAGCAGATTGGTAAGGCAGGTTCGCCTACTAATGTGAAGGCTGTGAAGAATATTGTCTTCAAGGCAAAAGAGAATAAGACACTGACTTCCAGCGATGCAGATGTTGAAAGTCTTATTGTTGAACTGTTGGAAAGCAACACCATTGGCTAATATTTAAGTTCTTTGGTTTATGGATTCCTGCCTTATTCGGGCAAACCGGTTGGTTTCGTGCCGGAAATGTGAAGGCGGAGACATAACGGTTTCTGAATGTCCGCTATGGTGAACCATAAACGAGTCAGCTTAAAAATTAAAAAACGAAAGAAATGAACAACGTATTTGTATATTGTGAACTTGAAGGCAACAAAGTTGCTGACGTAAGTTTGGAGCTTCTTACAAAAGGCCGTAAGCTGGCAAATCAGCTTGGTGTGCAGTTGGAGTGTGTTTGCATCGGTTGCGGACTCGACGGTGTAGAGAAGCAGGTAATGCCTTTTGGTGTTGATAAAGTGCATATATTTGATGCTGAAGGACTTTTCCCTTACACATCCCTTCCTCATACATCGGCTGTTGTGAACCTTTTCAAGGAGGAGCAGCCGCAGATTTGTCTTCTTGGAGCTACTGTAATCGGTCGTGACCTCGGTCCGCGCGTTTCTTCGGCTCTTCATTCCGGACTTACTGCAGACTGTACTCAGCTTGAGATTGGTGACTTCGACATGAAGGTGAAGGTGGATGGTGCATTCGTTGACAAACACTACGAGAAGCAGCTCTATCAGATTCGTCCGGCATTCGGAGGTTCCATCATTGCTACCATTGTCAATCCGGAACATCGCCCTCAGATGGCTACTGTCCGCGACGGTGTGATGAAGAAGGAAATTCTTGACGAAAACTATCAGGGCGAGGTGATTCGCCATGATGTGGCAAAATATGTGCCGGAGACGGACTATGTGGTGAAGGTGCTCGACCGTCATGTGGAGAAGGCTAAGCACAACCTTAAAGGTGCCAACATCGTGATAGCCGGAGGCTATGGTGTAGGTTCTAAGGAGGGCTTTGACCAGTTGTTTGAGTTGGCAAAGGAAATCCATGCAGAAGTCGGTGCCAGCCGTGCGGCTGTGGATGCCGGATGGATTGACCATGATCGTCAGGTTGGGCAGACCGGTGTCACTGTGCGCCCTAAAGTGTATATTGCATGTGGTATTTCCGGTGCAATCCAGCACATTGCGGGCATGAAAGACAGCGGTATCATCATTTCCATCAACAGCGACCCTAATGCTCCGATTAATCAGATTGCTGATTATATCATCAATGGTACAGTGGAGGAAGTGGTGCCTAAACTGATAAAATATTATAAGAAGAATAGTAAATAAGCTTTGAGGTAGATTAAAAATTTATGGCAAATTCATATACAGATTACCCTGAGATAAAATTCCACATGGAGCACGAGCTGATGTCTCGTATCGTGGAACTGAAGGAACGCAACTATGCGGATAAAGATCAGTATGACTATGCGCCTCAGGATTTTGAGGACGCAATGGATTCATACGACAAGACATTGGAGATTGTAGGTGATGTCACAGCAAACGTGATAGCACCGAATGCTGAGGCTGTAGATGCTGAAGGCCCTCATTGCGAGAACGGACGTGTACGCTATGCAGCTAAGACATACGAGAATCTGGATGCGACCATCAAAGCCGGAATGAACGGTATGACCATGCCGCGCCGCTATGGTGGTCTTAATCTTCCTATTACTGTCTATACGGCTGCAAACGAGATTATTTCTGCCGGTGATGCTGGTTTTGAGAATATATGGTCATTGCAGGACTGTATAGAAACTCTCTATGAGTTTGGTGATGAAGATCAGCGCAAGCGTTTCATTCCTCGTGTTTGTGCAGGCGAAACGATGTCAATGGACCTTACGGAGCCGGATGCAGGTTCAGACCTTCAGTCTGTCATGCTCAAGGCAACCTATTCAGAGGAAGAAGGCTGCTGGTTGCTCAATGGTGTGAAGCGTTTCATCACAAATGGTGATTCAGATATCCATTTGGTTCTTGCTCGTTCTGAAGAGGGCACAAGAGACGGTCGCGGTCTTTCCATGTTTATCTATGACAAGCGTCAGGGCGGTGTGAATGTGCGCCGCATAGAGAACAAGCTTGGTATTCACGGCAGCCCTACTTGTGAACTTGTATATAAGAATGCAAAAGCAGAATTGTGCGGAGACCGTAAGTTAGGTCTTATCAAGTATGTCATGGCTTTGATGAACGGTGCACGTCTGGGTATTGCAGCACAGTCTGTAGGTATTGAGCAGGCTGCATACGATGAAGGTCTTGCATACGCAAAAGACCGCAAGCAGTTCGGCAAGGAAATCATCAACTTCCCGGCTGTCTATGATATGCTTGCTCTGATGAAGGCAAAACTCGATGCCGGACGTTCATTGCTTTATATGACAGCTCGTTATGTCGATATATACAAGGCACTCGATGATATTGCTCGTGAGCGCAAGCTTACTCCGGAAGAGCGTAAGGAGCAGAAGACATACGCAAAACTTGCTGACTCGTTCACTCCGCTTGCAAAGGGTATGAACTCTGAGTTTGCAAACCAGAATGCATACGACAGCATCCAGATACATGGTGGTTCGGGATTCATGCTTGAATATAAGTGTCAGCAGCTCTATCGCGATGCTCGTATTACAAGTATATATGAAGGAACTACTCAGCTTCAGACAGTGGCTGCCATACGTTATGTGACTAACGGTACTTACATGAGCGTTATCCGTGACTTTGAGGCACAGCCTGTCGCTCCTGAATACGAGGATTACATGAAGCGTATAAAGGAGATGGCTTCTAAGCTTGAAGCAAGCACGAATGCAGTTAAGGAAGCTGACAATCAGGAACTTCTTGACTTCTGCGCACGCAAACTTTATGAAATGACTGCTTACACAGTGATGTGCCATCTTCTTCTTCAGGATGCGCAGAAGGCTCCGGAACTTTTCGCAAGGAGCTTGAACGTGTTTGTGAACTATGCAGAAAGTGAAGTGGAGAAGCATTTCAACTATATCCGTAAGATGGATGTGGCACAGCTTGACAACTATCGCTATACGGTAGCAGAGGCTTAATCACATATCTGATATAGAAAAAAGGTGGCAGGAGATTCTTTTCTGCCGCCTTTTTTGTGCGGTCTTTGTTGGTTTATATAATCTTTTGTCTGTTTCTATGATGCTTCCTTGAATCCGTATATGTCCATTTTCCGAAGCTTCTTCCTTTGCTTTTTGCAGCCGACTTCTTGTGTAATTTGTTGTATTGTTGTAACTTTGTGCATTATAGGAATTTGATATGGCAATGACGATTAACTCATCACCTGTTTTAACTGGTGAATCTGCAAGAGCTTTCGTTGAAGAAGCGGAGCGTAATGGCAAGTTGCCTACACCACGTTTATCTCCGGAACACGAAGCTCGGATAGCAGAATTTTTGAAAAAATCACGTGAATTCATATTCCCTCCCAAAGATAAGAAATAATGGTATCGGGGTATGATTTTGTTCTAGAACATGATGCTGTGATGTGTCCTTATACGGAAGACGTCGCAGCTTATTGTGTGCCTTTTTCTTGTCTGGACAAAGACCTTGACGAGTTCTTTTCGAAAGATGTTTTCTTGTATGAAAAGGAATTACTTGGTAAGACATACGCATGGATTAATACTTCTGACCCAACGAAAATTTTGGGGTTAGTCACTTTGGCTAATGACAGCGTTAAAGCACAATTTATTGCTAGTTCAGCACGAAACCGTTTGCAGCGTAGCATTATCAATGCTAAACGTGGTATGAATTATCCTGCAGTTCTTATTGGACGTTTGGGCGTTTCATCTGAATATAGAGGTAGGGGACTTAATATTGGTAGTCAGATTCTCGATTTTATCAAAGGTTGGTTTCGTGCTAATGATAATAAAACAGGATGTCGTTTTATTGTTGTGGATGCTTATAATAACGAAAAGACAATGCATTTCTATGAAAAGAATGGTTTTAAACCATTGTATAAGACCGAGCAGGAGGAACGTGCCTTTTTGGATTTGACTCCTGAAGAACCATTGGAAACCCGTTTTATGTTCTTCGATTTGAAACTCAAATAAATACTACATATTCTTACTGATTAAGCATTATGCGTGGATTGCTATACATCTTTATTCTTTTTGTTGTTGCCAGTTGTGGTTTTTCGGAATCTCATCCGAAAGCACTTGACGAGGCTCAGCATCTCATGCAGAGCGATCCTTCTACAGCTTTGTCAAAGCTCAATGGAGTGGATGTGTCGGATTTTCAGGATTCCGCGACTATGGCACGATGGGCACTTCTATATAGCGAGGCGATGGTTGTCAACAGATTGGTAGCTCCTACTGATACCATTGTTAATATTGCTATAGACTACTACGAAAGGCATAATCAGACTGATGAACTTCAAAAAGCGTTGCGTCTTAAGGCTTTGATTCTGTCATCCGGTGATTCGGATGCGCTTGCTACTGCTCTTTATCTTCAGAAAGAAAAGGAGTTTCTTTTATATAAGGAGCGGACAAAGCGTGAGCTGTATATGTTTGTCGGCATTATTATCCTGCTTGTTGCAACCGGAATGATAGTATGGATGCGTCAGCGCATGAAGTTACAATCATTGCAGCACGATGCTCTGATGGCTGAGGCTTCCGGACTAAAAAGCCGGATTGAAGCCGGACGGGAAGATATTGGTAGGCTGGAGGCAAAGTTGCACGGATTGCTTGAGAATCGCTTTGCCCTTATTGATTCGCTTTGCCAAACCTATTACGAATCGCAGGGAACCAAGAGTGAGCGAAAGGCGATAATTGACAAAGTGAAGAGTGAAATAGAATCGGTACGCACTGACTCATTCTCTGAATTGGAACAAACGGTGAATGATTGTAGGGATAACCTTCTTTGTAAAGTCACGGATAACTATCCTGACATCAAAACTGAGGAGTATCAACTTCTGGTGTATCTTGCCAGTGGGCTTTCTACACGCACAATCAGCCTTCTTCTTGGTGAATCAGTCGATGTAATCTACAAGCGTAAATCGAGGCTTAAAGCCCGCCTTAAGTCCCTTGTAGAGCCTGTTTGTCCCGATATTATGGCCGTTTTCTGACTCTGTTTCCTCTTTGGTCAGACTTTTTCTGAATGTTTCTGCGCAACTAATTGAACGATAGTGTGTTGCAATTGTTGTGGTCAGACGATTGTTTTGGAACTTTAGAGCTTTTGTGAGTAATTTTGTACATAAAATTTTACTCACATGAACGCTAAAATATTTATCTCATTTTTTTCTGCTCTTCTCACTATTGAGCCGGGTTGGGCACAGAATCAGGAGGCTGCTGACAGTCTCATGCGCGAGTTGCAAGAAGTGGTTGTAACTGCCAAACAACCTGCGACTAAACTTGTCGGCTCTACACTCGTATCCACTATTCCCGGTTCCAATCTTGCCGACCTTGGCACTGCTTTGGATGTGCTTGCCCAACTGCCGATGATTAAGGTTCAAGACAATACTGTCAGTGTCATCGGCAAAAGCAATATCGAAATCTATATTGACGGGCGATCGATGGATGGAGAATTGGAATTGCAGCAGATTCTCTCGTCTAATCTAAAGAAAGTAGAGCTGCTTATGGCTCCCGGAGCAACTTACGGAAGTGAGACAGGAGCAGTTCTGAGGATTACCACCAGACGTAATTTCGTGAAAGGACTGTCGCTTACCGAGCAGTTCCAATTTCAACGGTATCGCAAATGGTCTGTGATGGACAATCTTGGACTGAACTACAGAACCGGAGGCTGGGATTTCTTTCTGAACGGAATAATAAACCGCAACAACCATCTTATCAAGGGTTCTACTACTAACAAGCTTGTGTATGAAGAGAAAGAAACTGTGGTGGGAAGCAGTCAGCATAATTCGTATCCCACTATAACAGGGATGATAAAGGCTGGGTTCAACTATGCAAAAGATTCGCAGTCATTCGGTGCATACTACCGCTTAAGTCCAGAGCATGGCGATTTCAATAATATCGGAACTGAGTGGCTTGATAATAATCCTGTATTGAGTCGCGAGATAGATAAACGGATACGTGCCCACAGTCATTTTGCATCCGTTTACTATGAGAACACCTTTGCTGACAAATATCTTCTTCATTTCGATGGTGACTTCAAAACCTCGAAAGCCGATAATAGAACTGCCACAACCTATCCCGATGCAAACGCAGACAATGTGAACTCCACGGATTATAGAAATTCAACACTCTGGGCGGGAAAACTATATTTGAGATGCCCGCTCTGGAACGGAGACTTCACTGTCGGGACACAGAACAGCTATACACATACAACTCTTGATTATCGCATGTTGAACAATAAGGTAGGAGAATACATCCCGTCGTCTCTTACTGATGCAAGGCAGATTTCCTCGGCTCTGTTCGCGTCATGGGCGCGGACATTAGGAAAGTTCTCTCTTTCGCTTGGAGCAAGATATGAGTATGTTGATTATGACTTCAAAGTAGATGGCAAGCGAGACGAGAATGTAAGTCGTCGCGACCATCAACTGACTCCCGACCTGTCATTGAGCTATTCTTTCAGCGATGACGCACAAATAAGTCTCAGCTACAGAATGCCCACGGTAAAACCGCCATACTCCCAACTGACCGGTTCGCTCAGTTATGTTGGGCTTCACGAAATAGAGGGCGGCAATCCTGTGCTGCGCGATGAGCAGTTGCACGATGTTCAACTGTTCGGTATGTGGAATGGCTTTATGCTTCAAGCTAATTTTATGCGTAGCATCGACACATACGCTTTTGTCAAGCAACTTTATCCTGCCGACAACCTTCAGCTCCTGATGCACCCTATGAATATTGACGTGTCGGCTTTGAGTCTCTATCTTGTCTGGAGTAAACCGATGGGCTGTTGGACTCCGAATGTCACTGCCGGAATGTATCGTCAGTGGTTCACTCTCGACAATACGCGCCACAACAAACCTATATTCTCATATTATTTTGATAACACATTAGCTTTGTCTCATGGTTGGATGCTCACTGCCAATATCAACGGACAGACACAAGGCGATATGCATACGAACCGTTTTTGTACTATGTGGTTCACAATGGATGCCTCAGTCAGCAAGACTTTTCTTCACAAGGCACTGACTGTAAAACTGTCAGCTACTGATATATTCAACACAGCCGGCAACGATTGGACAATGAATACTTGTGGCATTTTTGTTGACAAATGTCAGAGTTATGACCGACGTGGTGTCTCGCTCAACGTCATCTATAATTTCCAGCCTCGCAAGAGCAAATACAAAGGTTCTTCTGCGGCGGAAGATGAACTGAAACGTCTATAGCAAGCTGTGCATACGGTTTATGATAATCATATATGTAGAAACTTAGAACATTAGACAGTCCTCTTTATTTCATAAACTCTTTCACCCGATAAAAGAATAACAATGAGTTGGATGGTTTCTGTATTTATTATTGCATTATCTTTTTCTTTATCCGCTTCTGCGCAAAGCAATGAGAAAGAAGAGCGGATAAATTTGTGGGGATATGTGGTTGACTCATTTCTGCAGGTTGGACTTGAAGGTTCAAAAGTGACTCTGATGACAGACGATGGTATTGTAGTGGATACGGTTCGTACCTATATGTATGAGAATAATGCATTGTTTCACTTTTCATTGCCGGCGAAAACGCAGAATATTATCCTGAAAGCAGAACATGAAGGATATGAATCGGCTGACATAGCGATGAAAGTAAAATGCTATAAGCGCACAAAGGATGTATATGCGCCGTGGATTAATCTAAAGAAAAAAAGTTCAATGCTGGAACAATCTCTTGATGAAGTGGTGGTGAAGGCATCGAAGGTACAGCTGGTATGGAAGGGTGACACGCTCGTTTACAATGCAGATGCGTTTAATGTGCCGCAAGGTTCTATGCTTGACGGACTCATTCGGCAATTGCCGGGTGTGACACTGAAAGAGAATGGAGATATATTAGTAAACGGACGTAAAGTAGATTACCTTACGCTAAATGGTACTGATTTCTTCAAGGGCAATAACAAAATGATGCTTGACAATCTGCCATACTATACAGTGAAAAATATAAAGGTGTATGACAAATGTTCTGATGTGAGCGAATTTCTGGGCTATGATGCTGAAAAGAAAGACTATGTGATGGATGTGGTGTTGAAACGCGAATATTCTGTTGGGCTTACTGTCAACGCTGAGGCAGGAGGAGGTACAGCCGAGCGGTGGATGGCGCGTGCCTTTGGTCTGCGTTTTTCCGACCATTCTCGTCTTACGGTCTTTGGTAACAGTAACAATGTCAATGAAACGAGTCGTCCCGGAGAGAATGGTGAATGGAATGCGTCAGACCCTACTGATGGAATAACAAGGCATAACGAGGTGAATGCGAACCTATTCAGCGAAGACCGCTGTAAAAATTGGAAAAATGAGCTTGCCGTGACATTTACGGACAATGAAAATAACCGTCAGAGCCAACAAGAGAGCGAATATTACTTGCAGGGTGGTGGGGAGTTTGCTCATCGTGGTCATAGTGGGCTTACGCATGATATGAAATTCAGTTTGACTAATACTTTCACTCGTAACAAATCTACATCGCCTGTGTATCTAACCTCTTTAATTGGATATAACTATGGAAATAGCGATGCACAGCAGCAGGATAGTGCACGAGTAAGTGGTGATACTGGGGCATTGTATCGTCTGGAAGACAATGCAAAGCTGCATAGTTATGACCATCAGGTATTTACAGCCAACCATGTGCTCGTGAAACTGCCTTGGGGTGACCGCCTTAATATTCGCCTTGATGGTGTTTACAGCACACAGAGAGGCAGAAGTTTTTCTCATTACCTATTGAAATATGATGATGTCGGGCAATTGCAAGATTTACGTCGCCGCTACGAACCTCGTTGGTTTGAACAATACTACTGGCAAACTGAGGCTGAGTATGTTTTTCACTTTTCACACGACTGGAATTTGGATGTTGGCTATAAATTCCGTCAGAGTCGTGACGCAGATGATGCACCATCTTATCGTTTAGACCGCGATGCTGCATGGATGCTGCAAACTCCATCAATCGATGCATTACCTTCTGTTCTTTCAAACGGACTGATGGATAAGGAAAATAGTCTTGACATAGTGACACGTGCAAGGCGGCACCAGTTCTCCGCCCGTATTTATTATTTGAAGAGCGGTGCAGAATCCTATACTAACTTTGAACTGAAGATGCCACTGATGTACGAGCGCGGACGCCAGCATTACCAGCGTGGCAATGTGAACACTAAAGTACGGAGAAACCAAACATTCTTCAATCCTGCCATTAGTTTTACGCGACAACTTCATAAGCGTAATATCTATTATAGTGCATCGATTACGACAGAAACCGTTTTACCGGACATCACTAATTTGGTGGGATATGAAAGCCATTACGATCCGCTTAATACTAATATAGGTAATCCGGACCTCAAACCGCAGCACACCTATAAGGCTATGGCATACTTTGTGAAGAATTGTCCGCGGTATGAACAGATGCTCTATACCTATTTCGATGCTTCTATCACAACAAATCAGATAATGCCATCGGTCTGTTACGACCGCAAGACAGGAGTCTATAGCCGCCGAGATGAAAATATTAATGGTAATTGGAGTACGCTTGCCGGTATCACATTCAATCGCGCTATCGATAAAGCCCGTAACTGGCATGTGGACAATGTGCTGTGGATAACCTACTCAAACATGGTTTGGCGAGGACAAGACTTTTCGAAAGCAAGTGCTACGATGGAACGTATCACTACACGTCATGCCAAGATAGACGAGAAACTGACGTTCTCCTTCCGTGCCAACTCAAAATTCGATACCAGCTTACATGGAGGCTTTGTATATGGTCTGTCGTGGAGCGACCTGCCATCTTACGAAAATGTGCGTGTTGCCGATTTCTCCTGTGGTCTTGCAGTCCGTTGGTCGCTGCCTTTTGGTTTCCGGTTTTCTTCCGACTTGTCAATACTTTACCACAGCGGTTATGAAAGTAGTGCGATGAACAGTAGCAACTCTATTTGGAATGCCCAAATCACAAAGTCGCTCTGTCACGACCGTCTGACGCTCAATCTCATTACCCATGACATTCTCAATCGGGCAGTACACAATATTTGGAGAATTTCAAGCGAAGGCTATACCAACATGTCTTACAATTCTCTACCTCGCTATGCTATGCTTAGTGTGATATATAAGTGGCATAAGTAAGAAAAGCAATCATTCCATAACGGAATAGTTCATGTTGAATCACAGCCAATCATAACTCTATCGGAATTCCTGTCTATAACATTCTAACTTTTAATTAAATAACTGCAAGATTATGAGACCACTTTTATTTCTCCTTTTTCTATCACTGTCATGCTGTCTGCATATTCAGGCTAACGACCTTGTTGGTACAATATGCGATGAAACAAATACTCCTATTAATGGTGCAAATGTGTTTTTATGTACATTAAAAGACAGAAAGATAATGTTGTCCACACAAACAACGGCTAAAGGAACTTTTATACTGCGCAATGTAGAAGTAGGTGAATATACCCTGTTGTGTTCTCATATTGGTTATTCTGAATACATTGCAGATGTACAAATTCCTCAAGGACAAGATTTGGATTTAGGGATATTAGTTATGTATGAAAAGAATATACAGTTGAACGAGGTGCGTATTGTTGCAGATCGGAATGTGTTTACTACAGACAAACAAAGTATCTATCCGTCAGAACAACAGATTGAGACATCTGGAAGTGGATTGGATTTATTAAAGAAATTACCTATACCATTATTGGTGGTTAATCCGATAACCCGTACAATATCTTCGCTGGATCCTTTAGGTGGTGTGGCTTTATTCATTAATGATATCCCTGCAGAAGTAAATGATATTGCCATAATCGACCCAAAACAGATAAAACGAGTGGAAATTGTCCGTAATCCCGGACTGAAATATGGAACACATCTCGCCATAGCTGTTAATTTGGTACTTAAACAAGCCCGGAATGGTGTCACATTAGGCATGAATACTACAAACTCCGTAAAAGTTACTAATGGGTATAATAATATCTATGCCACGTATAACAATAATAATTCCCAATTAAGCATCAACCAGAGTGGGAACTATCAAAATTATTCACGTCTGAGTTCTGACGACTTGAGCCAATATCTTTTGCCAAACGAGATTTGGCACACTGTGCATACACGGAGCTTATCCTCACGCACGTTGTCCGCCACACACGGGACTACCTTAAAATACAATATTACCCATCCCGATAAATATGTACTTCAGATACAAGGATATATGAATATTCAACGTAACCCAAAACAAAATAGCACATTCCTTGTGAATGAGACTGGAAAGAACGATAATACTTACCATATTCGCAGTAAAGACCAGCATAGTTCGCCGGCATTAAACCTGTATTTCAAGAAATATCTACCACACCAGCAGGAGTTGGTTTTTAATGTGGTTGGAACGTATATTAATTCCGACTACAATTATTCCTATGAGCAAGAAGGTGGAACTGGAACTTTTCAAACTTCTTATGGCATAAATGGCAAGAAAGTATCCTTAATCGGTGAAGTCAAATACAGCAAAGGAGTTAAATGGCTAAACTTGACCTCAGGTCTGCGTTCTGTCTATAGTGATACCAGAAATGATTATACCGGAAGCATTAACAGTGAGACCCAAATGAAGAATTCCAATTCCAACGCATACGTACAGATGGACGGACGCTGGAAACAATTGTCCGGAAGTGCAAGTCTATCTTTGGATGCCCAGTACTACACTCAGGATAAAGACAAATATCACAAACTGTGTTTCACACCACAAATCAATTTCAATTACTCTTTATCACCTGCTATCAGTTTGGGATATCAATTCAATCTCGCATCTCGTTTGCCCTCCTTGGCACTTCTGAACGACATAACCATACAAAAAGATCATTGGGAACGTCGTGTCGGTAATCCCTTTTTGAAACCTTTCAATCATATAGAGAATTCAATAAAGGCGACCTACTACAAAACTAACTTGTATGCGATGTTGAATGTGACATACGCTTCCAATAAAAAAGCCATCATGCCGACAATCACCCGTACAGAAATGGATGGGCAGATATTCTTTGATAATGGAGTACAGAACCAGCGGGATATGAACCAACTGGTGCTGATGGCTTATTTGCGCTATGCTGCCTTTAATAATAAATTAGTCGTAAGTGGTTCTGGAAGTTATAATCTTTTTCATGCCAAAAGCAATCTGTATGCAAATAAGCGAGGTTTCTTTTATGGTAACTTCGCATTAGAAAGTTATTTAGGTAAGTTCTACTTGTCTGCCGCTATAAGTAGCCGCTACAATAGTCTTTTTGCAGAAACTGTTTGGTATAATGAGTATTCCAGTTCTCTCAATGCAACCTACAGCTGGAAAAACCTGAAGGTTGGACTTACATGGGAGCAGCCATTCCAGCATGGAGGTACGAACAATCGTGTAGAAACACTTAATAATGTGGTACATAAAGTAGTAAGACACAGTAACTCCGAAGCGGGCAATAACATTCTCCTTACATTCTCTTGGCATTGGAATCATGGGATAAAATCCAAAACGCAGGAAGTAGAGTTGAATAATAAAGATACAGATGCCGGCATTCTCAAATGACGATTTGCCTCTGCTGAACCATTGACTGCCTCTTGAAAAATTACCGAAGCATTGTTATGAGGAACAAAAAGACTATCTTTGCATTTCCGACAGAAAAGATGTAATAACAAAAACAACTGTAGAACATGTACGCAGACGTCATACTTCCGATTCCTTTTGATGCTTTCACCTATTCGATACCGCGAGACATGGAGACCGTGGTGAAGAAAGGCAGCCGGGTGGTTGTACCTTTCGGAAAGAAAAAGATTTATACCGGTGTAGTTCTTCGTGTGCATGAAGATGCCCCGGCGGATGTTCTTGTCAAAGACATACACGAGGTGCTGGATGCCGTACCGACGGTCAGTGACCGGCAGATTGCTTTTTGGCAGTGGATGGCAGATTATTATCTCTGTACCGTGGGTGATGTTTATAATGCGGCGATGCCCGCAGGTATGAAAGCCACTGAAAAAAAAGAAACATCGAGGAGGCGAAAGAAAGTGGCGACGGTGCAGGCTGAGGGGGTGAAGAACACGCTGAATGCAGCACAGCAGCGGGCTTTTGAACAGATAAACGATAGTTTCCGGGAGAAAGACATCACCTTGTTTCATGGGGTGACATCGAGCGGAAAAACGGAGGTCTATATCCATCTTATCGACAAATACATACAGGAGGGAAAGCAGGTCCTTTATCTGCTTCCTGAGATAGCCCTTACCACACAGATAACGGAGCGTCTGCGCAATGTCTTTGGTGACAAGCTCGGAGTCTATCATTCCAAGTTTGCCGATGGGGTAAGAGTTGAAATCTATAGCCGTCTTCTTTCCGACAAGCCTTACGGTCTGATACTTGGGGCGCGCTCTTCCGTGTTCCTGCCTTTCCGGAACTTGGGGCTTGTAATTGTGGATGAAGAGCATGAGACCTCCTACAAGCAGCAAGACCCTGCTCCCCGATACCATGCGCGAAGTGCGGCGATAATGCTTGCGCGTCAGTATGGCGCGAAGACGCTATTAGGCACGGCGACGCCGAGTCTGGAGACTTTCCATCATGCTCAGAACGGACGCTACGGGTATGTGCCCTTGATGCAGAGATACAACGACATGCAGCTTCCGGACATTGAACTTGTTGACATCAAACGTTTGCGGCATCAGAAACGGATGAACGGTGCCTTCTCGCCTGTGCTGGTCGATGCTATAAAAGAAGCACTGAGCCGCCACGAACAAGTGATTCTGTTCCAGAACCGTCGCGGATATTCGCCTTTCATCGAGTGCCGTACATGCGGCTGGGTTCCTCGTTGCGAACATTGCGATGTGAGTCTTACTTATCATAAAGGCACGGGAATGCTTACTTGTCATTATTGCGGACACACATACGCACTTCCGCCCCGGTGTCCGAATTGCGAAGAGGCGGACTTCTCGACTGTCGGCATTGGTACGGAACGTGTGGAAGATCAGATAAAGGAGCTGTTTCCGGAGGCAAGCACGTTGCGGCTTGACTTGGACACGGCGCGTACACGTGCTGCATACGAGCGCATCATCAATGATTTTGCCAGTCACGAAAGCGACATTCTTATCGGGACTCAGATGGTGTCCAAGGGACTTGACTTCGACAATGTGAGTGTGGTCGGTGTACTCGATGCCGATACGATGCTGAACCAGCCCGATTTTAGGAGCTACGAGCGTACATTCCACGTGCTTTCGCAAGTGGCAGGACGCGCCGGACGGAAAAAACATAAAGGAAGGGTGGTTCTTCAGACCCGCAGTGTAGATAGTGATATAATAACGCAGGTTGTAGGCAACGACTATCTTTCTATGTTCCAAGCACAGATGGAGGAGCGTCGTATCTTCCGCTATCCGCCCTTTTTCCGCCTGATATATGTCTATCTGAGGCATAAGGACAATCGTGTTCTGGATTCTCTTTCACAGACGATGGCTTCAATGCTCCGCGAGGTTTTCGGCGACAGAATACTTGGACCGGACAGTCCTCCGGTCGGACGCGTGCAGTCGTTGTTCATACGTAAGATTGTGATAAAGATTGAGAACGGAGCGTCTGTAAGCAAGGTGCGCTCCGTTCTGTGTGCAGTCAAGCAACAGATGCTTCATCTTCCTTCATCTAACGGACTGAATATCCATTATGATGTAGATCCTGTTTGAGAATCTGTTGTGATTGTACAGGGTAATATTTGAAATGGATATCTTCGACAAGCTTCTCATGTTTATACGACTGTGATTTACGGATGTATTTGGCAGATTCCTTTGTTGAATATACTTCCAAAAAGAAACATGAGAAGTCTGTCGAATACATTCATATAAACAGCGAAAAACACGCTAAATCCGACTTTTTCAATTTGACAAAATGATATTTTCGCCTAAAATGAAAATTTAACATTTGAAGAGTTTTTTTATTGAGGACAAAGAGATGAAATTTTTGGTTTAAGGATAACTGATTGATAATCAATAGAATATAAAACTTTTCAAAATCTTCAAAAAAACGCGTCGGACGCAAATTTTTGAAAGTTTTCCATATTCTGATAATCTGTTGATTATTAATGAATTATAGAAAAATATACCTTTCCTACCTTCAAACACTCTTAAAAATCTACATATTTTTAAGTTCCTGTTCAGATGTTCTTCCAAAACTGCGGATTATACACTTCTTAACATTTCAGCCGAAGCAAACAGGCTTTTTCTCCATTCCCCACTGTTTTTTTATTTTCAGCGCACTGTTTTCAAATTTTCAGCGCACAGTGAGAGAATTTGCAGCGCACTGCAAATAAAATTGCAGTGCGCTGTGGAGAAAAAAACAGCGCGCTGAAAATTTGCGAACTTAGTACTTTTTTCAAAAAGACTCTTCGCCGGAGATAAATAAATGTGAAAGAACCATTCCAAGATGAAACACTATTTCACAATTTGCGGAGGCTTCACGAAATGCGCACAGAATCCCCATTCTCCGATAAAAGTTCAGTGAGCTTTATTTTGACGCGTGCCAGAGGGCTTGGAGTTTTAACATTTGGCAAAATCAAAAAGATAGTATTTGAATGGAAAATCTGTAAAATTGGATCGGAATGCTGGAGTACGCTTTTCATTTTGTCAAAACTGAATACCCTCTCAAAAATCGTATTCAAAAATTTTTTTATGGAGGCCTTTTATGGGGTTCTGCAAATGCCCCTGTAAAATCAAGAAATAATAGAGGACTCTGCCGGATATGTCCTTGCGTTGACAAATAACATGGAGTCACTTCTAAAAAAATCATCTTTAATTTGTATTCTCTGCAAAAAGTTCTAAATTTGCAGCGTTTTTAAGAAATTTGTCACTGAAATGATGAATATATATACAAATTATATGAATCTCAGCCGTGTTTGGACTGGTATGAAGAGTACAGCCGCAAAGGGTATGACCCTTAGGGGTTGAGCAGATGTATATATAAATTCTATATGAAAGGCTAACTGTTGTTAGCATATTGAATAATCCGTTTTTTTATTACAAAAGTAAAATTAGACCCCTGTTGTGAGGGGGAGCGTTATGGACATGTACGTGTATATGCCTGTATCGGCTAAATCAAAAATAAAATCAGCACAATGAAAGTATTAAAGTTTGGCGGAACATCCGTAGGTTCCGTAGAGAGTATTCTCAATGTCAAGAAGATTGTAGAGGCTGCCGATGAGCCAGTGGTAGTGGTTGTTTCCGCACTCGGCGGTATTACCGACAAGCTTATCGGTACATCGAAGCTGGCGCAGGAAGGTGATATCTCGTATCTTGATTCATATAAGGAGATGGTAGAGCGCCATCATGAGATGATAGATGCCATTATTCCCGATCCTGTCAAGAAAACTGCTTTGTTGGCGGTGGTTGACGAGCTTCTTGCAGACTTGAAGAGCATTTATCAGGGTGTTTATCTGATAAAAGATTTGTCGGAGAAGACTTCCAATGCCATTGTCAGCTATGGTGAGCGTATCTCCTCTAATATTGTGGCAACCTTGGTTGAAGGCGCAAAGTGGTTTGACTCTTTGTCTTTTATCAAGACCGAGAAGAAGCAGCGGGCGAATTTCTTGAATGCAGAACTGACGAACACGCTTGTCTGCGAGGCTTTCAAGGGATTCGGGGAAGAAGTGAAAGTGGCACTCGTCCCGGGTTTTATCTCCACAGACATGTCGAGCGGGGAGATTACCAATCTCGGACGTGGAGGCTCTGACTATACGGCAAGTATCATTGCTGCCGCTCTTGATGCCGATGTGCTGGAGATATGGACGGATGTCGATGGTTTTATGACAGCCGATCCGCGAGTGATAAATACGGCATATACCATCAATCGTCTTTCATACGTGGAGGCGATGGAGCTTTGCAACTTCGGTGCAAAGGTGGTATATCCTCCTACTATATATCCTGTGTGTGTGAAGAATATTCCGATTCTGATAAAGAACACCTTCCGTCCGGATGCGAAAGGAACAATCATACAGCAGGAATGCGGAGAAGAGAACCGGGCGATTAAGGGTATCTCTTCCATCAACAATACGAGCCTTATCACGGTGTCCGGTCTCTCTATGGTCGGTGTCATCGGTGTGAACCGCCGTATATTCTCTGCTCTTGCCGACTGTGGTATCAGTGTGTTCATGGTCAGTCAGGCATCGTCAGAGAACAGTACCTCCATCGGTGTGCGCAATGAGGATGCGGAACAGGCATGTGAGGTGCTGAACCGTGAGTTCGCCAAGGAAATCGAGATGGGCGCAATGTACAAGATGAAGTTCGAGAGCAATCTTGCCACAGTGGCAGTGGTTGGCGAGAACATGAAACATACTCCGGGCATCGCCGGAAAGCTTTTCGGCACTCTCGGACGCAGCGGTATAAGCGTCATCGCTTGTGCTCAGGGTGCTTCCGAAACGAATATCTCTTTTGTGGTGGAGAGCAAACTGTTGAGAAAAACGCTTAATGTCATCCATGACAGTTTTTTTCTCTCGGAATATCAGGTGCTTAACCTCTTTGTCTGCGGAGTAGGTACAGTCGGAAGCAGCTTGATAGAGCAGATTGCGGGTCAGCGTGAGAAGCTGAAGAAAGAACGCGGACTGAAACTCAATGTGGTGGGCATTGCGAGTGGTCATAATGCCATGTTCAACCGTGAGGGGATAGATTTGACTGACTATCGTGAACAGCTGAAACATAGCGAGCCCAGCAATATTGAGAGATTGAAGAACGAGGTTATCGGCATGAATATCTTCAATTCCGTTTTTGTTGATTGTACGGCAAGTCCGGAGGTGGCATCCCTTTATGGCGACTTCTTTGAACATAACATATCCGTGGTGGCTGCCAATAAGGTGGCGGCATCGTCTGAATATAAGAACTATGCGGAACTGAAGGCTACGGCGCGCAAACGCGGGGTGAAGTTCCTGTTTGAAACAAATGTGGGAGCCGGTCTGCCAATCATCAATACGATTAATGACCTTATAAACAGTGGCGACCGCATATTGAAGATTGAAGCTGTGCTGAGCGGTACGCTGAACTTCATCTTTAACACCATAAGTGCCGACATTCCTTTCAGCCAGACGGTTCGTCTTGCCAAAGAGGAGGGCTATTCGGAGCCGGACCCTCGTGTTGACCTTAGTGGCAAGGATGTGATAAGGAAGCTTGTCATACTGTCGCGTGAGGCAGGCTATGAGATAGAGCAGGGCGATGTGGAGAAGCATCTGTTCATTCCGGACAACTTGCTTGTCGGTTCCCTTGATGAGTTTTGGCAGGACTTGCCGGGATTGGATGCCGATTTTGAGGCGCGTCGTCAGGTTCTCGACAAGGAAAACAAGCGTTGGAGATTTGTGGCGAAGCTCGATGGAGGCAAGGCTTCTGTCTCGTTGGAGGAAGTAGGTGAGCATCATCCTTTCTACGACCTTGAGGGCAGCAACAATATCATTCTTATCACTACGGAGCGTTATCATGACTATCCGATGCTGATTCAGGGATATGGAGCCGGTGCAAGTGTTACGGCGGCAGGAGTTTTTGCCGATATAATGAGTATTGCTAACATTTGACGAAAGGACTAAGAACTGAACTTATGAAACATATAATCATACTTGGCGACGGGATGGCAGACTGGGCGGTTGACAGTCTCGGCGGCAAGACATTGATGCAATATGCCGACACTCCTTACATGGATATGCTGGCAAGGAAAGGACGCACGGGAATGCTTTCTACTGTGCCGGAAGGTTTTCATCCGGGAAGTGAAGTTGCCAACTCTTCTATTCTCGGTTATGACCAGACACATGTGTATGAAGGGCGCGGTCCGCTCGAAGCGGCAAGCATCGGGGTGGAGTTGGCTCCCGACGATATGGCGATACGCTGTAATCTTATCTGTATTGAAGGCGATAACATAAAGAATCACTCTGCCGGACATCTCAAGACGGAGGAAGGTGATGTATTGATAAAGTACTTGCAGGAGCACCTCGGCAGTGAACGTGTGCATTTCTATACGGGAGTGCAGTATCGTCATCTGCTGGTGATAAAGGGCGGAGATAAGCGACTGATATGTACACCTCCGCACGATGTTCCCGGACAACCGTGGAGACCGCTGCTTGTGAAGCCGGAAGTGCCGGAGGCACAAGCCACGGCAGACCTTCTTAATGAATTGATTCTGAAATCCCGGAAGCTTCTTGACGAACATCCGTTGAACAAACAGCGTGTGTCGGAAGGGAAAGACCCTGCCAACAGCATCTGGCCGTGGGCGGGTGGCTATCGTCCTGACATGGTGCCGCTGACGGAGACATATCCGCAGATTCGGCGCGGAGCTGTTATCACTGCCGTGGACTTGATTAGAGGTATAGGGCATTATGCCGGACTGAGATGTATTGATGTAGAAGGGGCAACCGGTCTTGCCGATACGAACTATGAGGGCAAGGCTGAGGCGGCGATTGAAGCTTTGAAGACAGACGATTTTGTTTATCTGCATATAGAGGCGAGCGATGAAGCCGGTCATGACGGTAAACTTGACCTGAAGTTGTCAACGATTGAGAATCTCGACAAGCGTGCAGTGCGTCCTATTTGGGAATATGCAGAGAGCGTCAACAAAGCATGGGAAGAAGAGGTGCGCAGCAATGGGGGCGATGCTTTGAACACAAAGACTGAGCCGATTGCGATTGCTGTCTTGCCAGACCATCCGACACCGGTGAAGCTGCGTACACATACCAACGAACCTGTACCTTTTCTTATCTATGCTCCCGGCATTGAGCCTGACGGAGTTGAGACTTTCGATGAAGAATCGTGCAAGCAGGGCGGATATGGTTGCCTGAAGAAGGATGAGTTTATGAAAGCATTTATGAAGTTATAATAACCATTATAAGATATGAAGTTTTACAGTACAAATAAGAAAGCACCCGTGGCAGACTTGCACAAGGCTGTCGTAAAAGGTCTTGCAGAGGACAAGGGGCTTTATATGCCTGAAGTGATTAAAGCATTGCCTCAGGAATTTTTTGACAACATCGAGAACATGACGTTTCAGGAGATAGCTTATACGGTTGCCGATGCCTTTTTCGGCGAGGATGTTCCGGCTGATACTCTTAAACAGATTGTGTATGATACACTTGCCTTTGACTGTCCGGTAGTGAAAGTGACGGACAATATTTATAGTCTTGAACTTTTCCACGGACCGACTCTTGCCTTCAAAGATGTCGGTGCACGCTTCATGGCGCGTCTGCTTGGCTATTTCATCAAGCAGGAGGGCAATGAACAGGTCAATGTGCTTGTGGCTACATCCGGAGATACGGGTTCGGCGGTAGCTAACGGATTCCTTGGTGTCGAGGGCATACATGTCTATGTGCTTTATCCTAAAGGTAAGGTGAGTCCGATACAGGAATGCCAGTTTACAACGCTCGGACAGAACATTACAGCCATAGAGGTGGATGGTGTGTTTGACGATTGCCAAGCATTGGTGAAGTCTGCATTCATGGATGAGGAACTGAATCGGCACATGAAGCTTACGTCTGCCAACTCCATCAATGTGGCAAGATTCCTTCCGCAGGCTTTCTATTATTTCTATGCTTATGCCCAGATGAAGAAGAAGGGACTTGCCGACCGCCTTGTAGTCTGTGTGCCTTCCGGAAACTTCGGTAACATTACTTCCGGATTGTTCGGCAAAAAGATGGGACTTCCTGTAAAGCGTTTCATTGCGGCGAACAATGCAAATGACATTTTCTATAATTATTTGAAGACTGGCGAGTATTGTCCACGTCCGTCGGTACAGACTATTGCCAATGCGATGGATGTGGGTGATCCGAGCAATTTTGCCCGTATTTATGATTTGTATCAAGGAAATCATGGCGCGGTTTGTGCGGATGTGAGCGGAGCTGCATACACTGACGAACAGATTGCTGAGACAATCAGGGAAGTGTATGATGAGACTGGCTATTTGTGTGACCCTCATGGTGCGTGTGGCTATCGTGCGCTGAAGGAAGGACTTCATGCCGATGAGGTCGGTGTCTTCCTTGAAACTGCACATCCGGCAAAATTCCGCGATACAGTAGAACGGATTATTGCTTCAGAAGTGGCTATTCCGGACAAGCTGGCTGCCTTTATGCAGGGCAAAAAGGACTGTGTGGAAATGAGCAAGGACTTTGCCGACTTCAAGGATTATCTTATGAGCCGATGATGATATAGAGGGATAGTACGGATAATCATAAAGGAAAATACTTCTATATAATAAGGAGTACGGAAACAATATAGAGAAATACAGAAAGGGCATTGTCCCTACCTGTGGTATAGAAATTAGAGAATTGGTGCGTGCATACGGTCTTTCCGGTGCACGCACCATTTTTTTTCGCCCTGTACGGTTGAAATCATTTCTGTGGCATTGGCTCAAATATCTTGAAGAAGGCACAGTATTTTTAAAGGAAGCATACTATTATGTACAATGCCTTGTAAACATATATTATGTGCAGGGAAAACTTGAAAACAGTGCGCTAAATTCTCAAATCAGCACTGTTGATTATAAAATCAGCACTGTTGATTTTGTAAACAGCACTGTTGATTATAAAAACAACATTGTTGATTTGAGAACTCAGCGCACTGTTTTCTACTCTTCAGTGTAGTGGAAATGTCTTTCTAATGGGTGGATTATAACATATTTTTTATGTCTGTTGCATGGCAGGATTGGATGTGCACTGTGTGCAATATGGTTTAAGAGAAGCTTCTGGACAGAATATTTTCGTTTTGTCTTGTCTTGTTGCTTTTTTTCTGTACTTTTGCATGTGCAAGCTATGAGAAAATCGTTTGCAATGAATAACACGAAATACATAGATTATGAAATGGAACTTTTTTACACCCAAGCCGACAAAGGGGAGGAAACAACTGGTACAGGAGAAGAGGAATCTTCTTTTGTTTAAGGTGTTGCTTGTTTTGCTTTCAACGGTGGCGGTGGTATATTTTATGCCGCGCGATGCGCAGTTCAATTATACGTATGATATAGACAAACCTTGGCGGTATGGTCAGCTGATAGCTACTTTTAAGTTCCCTATCTATAAGAATGACTCAGTGATGCAGCGAGAGCAGGACAGCATTATGCGTCGGTTCCAGCCTTATTACAATATTGACAGCAAGGTGAAATCGGACATGATAAAGAAATTGCAGGCTGCAAGTAACCGCTTGAAAGGAAGTGGCACTTCGTTTTATGTCCGCCATATTGTTGCTATGTTGGATACAGTGTATCGTTATGGCTTGCTTTCTGCAGAAGAATATGGCAGTCTTAAAGACAAGGGATACGGTTCGATACGTCTGGTTGACAATAATACAGCGGTGTCTGTCCCTGTGAAGTTCCTTTTTTCCACTCGTTCTGCATACGAATATATTATGAATCAGGATACGGTCATGTATCCCCGTGCTGTCATGCAGCAGTTTGATGTGATAGAATTGCTACAGCCGAATGTGAGTTTAGACCCTGCCAAGACCAAAGTGGAAGAGGAAGCCTTGAAAGCAAGTATCTCCGGTGCAAGAGGCATTGTGCAGAGTGGGCAGAAGATTATCGACCGCGGAGAGATTGTCACCAAAGAAACTTATGATATTCTGCGCTCTCTTGAAAGAGAATCGACAAAACATAAGAGCGCGACGGAGCATTTCCCTTACAAACTTCTGGGGCAGACCGTGTTTGTGCTGCTTGTCATGTCCATTCTTGTCACCTATCTTTCTCTCTTCCGTAAAGATTATCTTACGAATGGGCGCAGTGCCATTCTTCTGTATGCGTTGATTGTGGTGTTCAGTATCGTGGCATCGTTGATGATGTCGCGTAATCTGTTGAATGTATTTATGCTTCCATGCTGTATGGTGCCTATAATCATAAGAGTATTTATGGACTCCAGAACGGCATATATGTTCCACTGCGCAATGACTCTCATCATATCTTTGGTGCTTCGCTATCCATACGAGTTCATCATCATGCAGCTTGCAGCGGGAATGATAGCTATACAGAGTTTGCGCGAATTGTCGCAACGCTCGCAAATTATACGCACGGCGGCAGTGATTGCAGTCAGCTATATGGTCTTCTATACCGCATACGAGCTTATTCAGGAGAATGATTTGATGAAGATTGACAATTCAATGTACATCTGTTTTGTCATCAATGGTGTACTGTTGCTTTTCACCTATCCTCTTCTTTGGGTGTTTGAGAAAGGCTTCAGATTTGTTTCGGATGTGACTCTTGTCGAACTCTCCAATATCAACAATCCGTTGTTGCAGCGAATGACGGAAGTGGCTCCCGGTACATTCCAGCATTCCATGCAGGTGGCGAATCTGGCTTCTGAGGTAGCGAAGAAGATTGGAGCGAGAGCACAGCTTGTGCGTACCGGTGCGTTGTATCATGACATAGGTAAGATGGAACGTCCGGTGTTCTTCACGGAGAATCAGGCAGGAGGAAATCCGCATAAACATCTTACGGCAACCAAGAGTGCGGAGGTGATTATCGCACACGTCACCAACGGACTCATGTTGGCAGATAAGAACCATTTGCCGGAAATCATCAAGCGTTTTATTTCAACCCATCATGGATTGGGTAAAACAAAATATTTCTATATCACCTATAAGAACGAACATCCTGACGAGGAAGTAGATGACGCTTTATTTACTTATCCGGGACCGAATCCGAGCACGAAGGAAGAAGCCATATTGATGATGGCAGATTCTGTTGAGGCTGCTTCAAGAAGCCTGAAAGAATATACGGAAGAAAGCATCAGCGGACTTGTAGATAAAGTTATAGACAGCCAGGTGGCGGAAGGATATTTTAATGAGTGTGATATTACTTTCAAGGAAATAGCTATTGCCAAAAGCGTGTTTAAGGAGAGGCTGAAGATAGTATATCATACAAGAATCTCCTATCCGGAACTCAACGCAAAGCCATAACCTTTGTTTTCTGCCGTACATTGAAAACAAAGGGTGGGGCTTATGTGAATGTTGCCGCTGTATTTTGGTCTTCATGACTTGAAATCTTAATTTTACTATTAATAATGGAAATAACAAACAGACAACCTCGCATAGAGGTCGCCGACGCTTTGCGCGGATTTGCCGTCATGGCTATTATTTTGTTGCATTCGGTAGAACATTTTAATTTTTATTCCTTTCCTTCCACAGAAGGGCAGTCTGCATGGCTTAATTTTACGGACAGGGCAATCTGGGACGGACTCTTTTTCGCTTTCGGAGGAAAGGCATACGCAATATTTGCTCTACTGTTCGGATTCAGTTTCTACATCATGTACCATAATCAGGAGAAAAGAGGCGGTGATTTCCGGTTGAGATTCTGCTGGAGGATGGTGCTCCTTTTCCTGTTCGGCAACCTGAATGCCATGTTTTTCACAGGCGAAGTGCTTGTACTCTATTCCCTCGTCGGCTTTGTCCTTCCCCTTGTGTGCAGACTTTCAAACCGTACTGTGCTTATCATTGCCGCAATCTGTATGGTACAACCTGTCGAATGGTTCAAACTCGTCAGTGCTGTGGCTAATCCGGATGTCCTCCCTGCCAAACCGCTCTCAAGCTATTATTGGGCACAGGCTTATCCTGTGTTGGGAAGCGGAAACTTTATCGAGACCGTGAAGATGAATCTTTGGGACGGACAGATGGCTTCATTGACGTGGGCTTGGGAAAATGCGCGCATGTTCCAGACTGCATCACTCTTTATGCTTGGCATGGTGGCAGGACGTTGCGGATGGTTTGCCGACACACGGGCGAACCGCCGTCTGTGGGGATATGTATTCGGTGCGGCGATTGTGTGCTTCTTCCCTTTGTATGGCATATCGAACATGCTTCCGAAGTTCATTTCGTCTGCGGCAGTGCTGACCCCGTTAGCCCTTATTGTCAGTTCTCTGCATAAGTTCGCGTTTATGCTGATGATAGTGACCGGCTTCTTGTTCTTGTTTTATGTAACTTCCCTGTCGCGCCTGTTCCGTTTCCTTATGCCTTACGGACGAATGAGTCTTACAAACTACATCACACAAAGTATGGTGGGTGCATTCCTTTTCTATAATTGGGGACTCTCTTTGCACGATGATTTGGGTATCACAGCCAGTGTTTGTGTGGGTGTAACAATATTTGCATTGCAACTTTTGTTCTGCCGTGTCTGGATGAAACATCACACACATGGTCCGCTGGAATATTTGTGGAGAAAAGGCACATGGATTTTGAAACCAAAGCAGAAGTAGCGGCCGTGTGATGCCTTTTGTGCACCATTGTGGTGCAGAATCTATTATGGTCTGAAACCGAAAACTTTTTATAACTAATCAATTTAATTTATGAAACTACTTGCAGTTGTGATGGCATTGCTGTTGTGCAGTGTGGCCGAAGGAAAGAAAAAGACGGATGTTTTTCCTGATGGAACTCCTGTGGAGGAATGGTTTAAGCACACTTCCCCTACAGAACTGAAAGACATGGGAAGGCAATATATGCTGACAGACTATGGAGTGTCCGCCGACAGTACGGTGGTGCAGACGAAGCAGATACAGGCTGTGATAGACCGTGCCGCGAATGAAGGCGGCGGTGTGATAGTTGTGCCGCGCGGAACATTCCTCAGCGGTGCCATATTCTTCAAGAAAGGTACAAGCCTTTACCTCGCAGAAGGGGGAAAACTGAAAGGCAGTGAGGATATTGCCGATTTCCCTGTGCTGACCACGCGCATAGAGGGAGAGACATGTAAATATTATTCCGCACTTGTGAATGCCGATTCTCTCGACGGATTCAAGATTGCCGGAAAAGGAGTTATTGACGGTAACGGATTGCGCTATTGGAAAGCTTTCTGGCTGCGTCGTTCATGGAATCCACAGTGTACGAACAAAGACGAGCAGCGTCCGCGCCTTGTTTATCTTTCCCACTGCAAAAACGCTGAAATCAGCGGAGTGAACCTTGTCAACTCTCCTTTCTGGACTACACACCTATATCGTTGCGACCATGTGAAGCTGTTGCATCTTCGCATACTCTCTCCTGCCGCGCCGGTTAAAGCCCCGAGCACGGATGCGATAGACATAGATGCTTGCAAGAACATACACGTGAGCCATTGCTATATGGCTGTCAATGACGATGCCATAGCTTTGAAAGGCGGAAAAGGTCCGTGGGCTGACACTGACCCTACTAACGGAGCGAATGAAAATATCATCATCGAAGACTGCGAGTATGGATTCTGTCACGGATGTCTCACCTGCGGAAGCGAGTCCATCCATAGCCGGAACGTAATACTGCGCCGCATAAAAGTGGGCAAGGCGCAACGTCTGCTATGGTTGAAGATGCGTCCTGACACACCGCAGCAGTATGAGTACATCACCGTGGAGGATATTGCAGGAGAGGTTGCCAACTTTATTTATATACGTCCGTGGACTCAGTTCTTCGACCTTAAAGGAAGAACGGACATGCCGGTTTCTTTTGGCGACCATATTACCATGCGCAATATCACTATGGACTGCAATACTTTCTTCAATGTGGAGAAGAGCGATCAGTACCGTTTGTCAAATTTCGTGTTCGACAATATCACGCTGACTGCTAAGAATCCGGATTGTGATGAGACTCAGATTGAGCATTTTACCATGAAGAATGTCAGTGTGAAGACGAAGGGAGAGTGAGGCATATCGCTCTGTCGGGACAATTGCTTACCCTTCTTCCCGATAGCTTTTGAGGACGATACTGAAAGAAAAAAGTCAGTCGATTCATAAAGATTCGACTGACTTTCTTGTGAGATAGTGAACATTTGAATCTTTTCGACCGTACAGGGCAAATCTTTCTTACTTGATATGCTATTAGATTCAAAAATGATGAATTACGGATGCTGCAACTATAAAGGTTCGTACCCTTCGTAATAGTAAGACTGGTTTATCCCCTTGAATATCACTTCGCGGTCATTCACTTTATCCGTCAACGCTTGAAACAACAGCGTCCGCAGCTCCAAGTCGTTTATGGGACTTCTTTCCATCGCTTGAAGATAAAGCACTTTATCCACGTTCTGCCAGTCCACCACCTTGCCCAAATTCTTCTTGAGCATCATGTCAAGCCAAATACGAGTAGTACGACCGTTCCCCTCCATGAAAGGGTGTGCGATGTTCATTTCTACATATTTGGCTATAATCTCACCAAAGGAACTTTCCGACATCTTTTCTATTACCGGTAAGATTGCATCCAGATACAAGCAGTTTGCAAAACGAAAGTTCCCTTTTGCGATATTCAAAGTACGTATCTTTCCGGCAAAGTCGTACAAGCCATCGAACAGATAGCGGTGTATGTCGCATAAACCGTTGACCGTTCCTACTTCGATGCGGTCTATGTCTCCAGTTTCAAACAAAGCATGAGCTTTGACAAGGCTCAGTCTGTCTATTTCGTTTGTATTCATTTTCATGGTCTGTCTATTTTTTATGTTGATATTATAGCCTATGTGGTATATTGGTCTCTGCTTGTCTTGTTAATCATGTCCTTTGGATTATATACTAAAACACACATACAAAAAAAGCTTAACAAATTAATTGTTAAGCCTTTTTTGTCGGAAAGAGGCGACTCGAACGCCCGACCCCTACGTCCCGAACGTAGTGCGCTACCAACTGCGCTACTTTCCGTAAGCGGACGCAAAGGTACATCTTTTTTTTACCTCTGCCAACTATTTGGTGAAAAAAACGACTCTTTTCGTTTTTTTTATCTGTGTTTTTTCTGCCGATAATCGTCTGCTCCTGTCTCTTGCCTGTAAAGGTTGCTTAAATACCCTTTGTTGATGTCTCAAAAAATGATTTTGTACCACTTGATTTCCGTGTGGCTACGAAGGTTTTTTAAGGCTCTATAAAATTTTTTTTGAATACGATTTTTAACGGAAAAATTATTCTGACAAAATGATAATGATTTTTGTTATTTTAATTTCAGTTTGTTGAAAATCCGGCAAAATGCTGTCTTTTTGATTTTGTCAAATGTTAAAATTCTAAGCCCTCTGGAACGCTTCAAAATGAGGCGCGACGAACTTTTCTCGAAGAATGGGGATTCTACGCGCATTTTCAAAAGCTCCAGAGAATTGTGAAATAGTGTTTCGTTTTGGAACAGCTCTTTTACATTAATTCACTTCCGGTGAAGAGTTCTTGGAAAAAAAGTACTAAGTTTTCAAAATTCCAGCGCACTGTCGTCACATTTTCAGCGCACTGCAATTTTCAGTATAGCGCACTGCAAATTCTCTCACTGTGCGCTGAAAATTTGAAAACAGTGCGCTGCAAAGAAAAAAACAGTGGGGAATGGAGAAAAAGCCAGTTTGCTTCGGTTGAAATGTTAAGAAGTGTGTAATTCCTTACTTTGGAGGAGTGTTTGAACAGGAACTTGAAAGTGAGTGGATTTTTGAGGATGTTTGAGGGTAGAAATGGTAAGTTCAAACATAAAATATTAGTAATCAATGTATTATCAGAATACACGAATTTTTCAAAAAATTGCGTTCGGCGCATATTTTTGCGTGTTTTGAGAAGTTGTGTATTCTGTTGATTTTCAATAGTTTATCTTTGAGCTAAAAATTTCGATTCTTCGTCCTCGTCAAAGAATCGCTTGAAGTGTTAAATTTTCATTTTGGGCGAAAATATCATTTTGTCATTTTAAAAGGGCTGTTTTTGTATGTTTTATGGTTGTTTATGTGGTTGTATGCACAGGCGCGTCCACCTAAACAGCGTGAGGAGTCTTTTGAAGACATCTTATAATGAATTCGTTGCTTGCATTTGTGTTACTTGATGTGTCAGTTTGTATATTTGTTTTTTGATTCTTTTGTTACAAAAGAAAAATATTATTACTTTGTAATAGTTTTGGACGACATGAAGATATGCCCGGAATCAGTTTTGTCCATCTTGGGCATTTTTTTTATGGACAGAACGATTGCATTGTCAATTGTTTTCGGTATAGTGTCGTGTAAAATAAAAGACATATTCTGTATGGAAAGAAAAGGAACATTACTTGTTGTTGATGACAATAAAAATATACTTACTTCGCTGCAATATTTGTTAGCCGAATACTTTGAACATATTGTTGCTCTCTCCACTCCGCACGGTATCAAGGCTGCCATGTTGAAAGAGAAAGCCGATGTCGTACTTCTGGACATGAATTTCTCTTCCGGAGTCAATACCGGAAATGAAGGACTGTACTGGCTTCGCGACATAAAAAAGAATTATCCGGACACGGAAGTGGTTCTGTTCACAGCGTATGCGGATATAGAGCTGGCTGTAACCGGCATTAAAGACGGTGCTGCCGATTTTGTCGTAAAGCCTTGGGATAATGCCAAGTTGATTCAGACACTGACAAACGTCTATAAGAAGTCGCGGACAAAGGGGGCTGATGCCTCTGTGTCGTCGTCGGATTGCGGTGCGTCCGGGCGGATGTACTGGGGCGAGTCTGCTGCCATGCAAAGACTTCAACAGATGGTAGAGAAGGTGGGGAGTACCGATGCGAATATTCTGATCACCGGTGAGAACGGTACGGGTAAGGACATGCTTGCCCACGAAATACACCGTCTGTCTTCTCGCCGAAACAAGCCTCTGGTGGTGGTCGATATGGGAGCGGTCTCCGAGTCCTTGTTTGAAAGCGAACTGTTCGGACATACCAAAGGTTCATTTACCGATGCCTATACGGACAGAACGGGCCGGTTTGAGGCTGCCGACGGAGGTACGCTGTTTCTTGACGAAATTGCCAATCTGCCTTATCATCTTCAGGCGAAGCTGCTCACGGTCATACAAAAGAAGATGTTTGTGAAAGTGGGGAGCAATCAGCCCCAGCCTACGGACATACGGCTCATCTGTGCGACAAACCGTAGTCTGGAGGATATGGTAAAGGACGGACTGTTCCGTGAAGACTTGTTTTACAGAATCAACACCATTCATCTGCACATACCTTCTCTGCGGGAACGCAGGGAGGACATACTGCCTCTTGCACAGCGTTTTCTCGACATGTATGCTTCGCGTTACGGACGTCGCATAAATGGTTTCTCGGATAAGGCGGCGGTGAAGCTGCAGGCGCATTCTTGGTATGGCAACATACGTGAGCTTCAGCATGTGGTGGAGAAGGCTGTCATCTTGTCTGACGACAAGCTGCTGACGGACAAGGATATTCTGTTTGCTGCCTCTTCGCATGAAGAAGTGCTTCCCGACAAGATGGAGGCACATGCGGGTGACGATGCGATTCAGACTATAGATGAGATGGAACGCGGACTTTTGGAGAAGGCATTGGACAAGTGCGGCAGCAACATGTCGCAGGCGGCTTCCATGCTGGGCATATCCAGACAGACGCTTTATAATAAGATGAAGAAGTACGGTCTGTAAGTTGTCTTCTGTTCTTGTAGGTTTTATTCCCTGTTCATTTCTGTTTCTATGCAAAAGTTCAATTATACGTTTCTTCGATTCTTTTTCGTTGCGGCGGGGACGAGTGTACTCACGTATGCGTTTTGCTGCCGCCTGTGGTGGCTGACGGCGGTCGGGGTCTTGTTGTGTCTTTTTTCTTTCTATCTTTTCCGGCTTTCTCGGAAGATGTTGCGTGAAAGATGCTGGCTGATGCTTGAGGCGATGCACAACTTTGACTATTCCTTCCGTCTGCCGATGAAAGGACTTACCGGTGTTGAGTTTGTCCTTCAGGAGACGTTGAATGATTTCGGCAAGATGATGGGAGAGCAGAAACAATGGATGGAGCAAAAGGAAAGGTATTATGAATTGATATTGGAAAGTGTGACCACTGGCATTGTGGTGCTCGATGCAGAAGGGAAGGTGGTGCAGACTAATGCCGCCGCTGCCAAACTGTTGTGTTTGCCGATTCTATCTACCCTGTCGCAGTTGAACCGTTATGGTGAGTCCTGTGCCGAGAAGGTGCGCACGTTGCAGAGCGGGGAAAGTGCGAACCTTCATTTCCAGACGGAGAGGGGAGAGGTGCATCTGGTGCTTAAGGCAGTGGAGATAGAACTGGCGGGTGAAAACGTGAGAGTCATAGCCCTCAATGATATTCGTGATGAAATGAGTGACAAGGAGCTTGATTCGTGGATGAAGCTGACTCGTGTGCTGACCCATGAGATTATGAACTCCATTGCGCCGATATCATCCCTGAGCGAAGTTTTCATGAACCGTCCGGAGATTAGAGAAGGAGATTTGTATGAGGGAATGCGTGCTATTCATGAAACATCAAGCGGACTGATGCAGTTTGTTGACAGCTACAGGAAGTTCTCGGCTCTACAGAAGCCGCAGCCTTCCGCATTTTCTTTTGTTGAGATGTGGAAGACTGTGCAAGGGCTGGGGATTGTGCCCGACAATATCGAGTGTACAGTGCGTATAGAACCGGAAGATTTGCTTCTTTATGCCGACCCGAATTTGATAAGGCAAGTGCTGATCAACTTGCTGAAAAATGCGGTACAAGCCATTCTGGAGGCAGGAATGGAAGATGGGCGCATAAGGGTTAGGGCTTTGATTGACGAACAGGATCACATATTTATCTATATCAGCAACAACGGGCCGGTTGTAGATAAACAGTTGGCGGAGGAAATCTTTGTTCCGTTTTTCACCACAAAGAAAGATGGAAATGGAATTGGGCTGTCGCTCTCTCGCCGCATCATGACCTTGTCGGGCGGACGAATCAGTCTGCTTCCTTCCGGAACAAAGGGATGGAACACCACATTCCTGCTGGAGTTTGAATAAGAAGCCGCTGTGGTTTCTGCGGATTATAGGAGTGCTGGTGTATATCTTGCTCTGTTCTGCTTTCGGAACTCGGCAGGAGTCATGCCGGTCGTTTTTCGGAAGAGACGTATGAAATAAGAGTAGTCCTCGTATGAAAGTGCAAATGCAATGTTTTTTATAGGTTCGTCGCTTGTGATGAGCATCAGTTGCGCTTTCTCCATTTTCTTGTTGTTGATATATCTTAAAGGGGACATTCCTGTTTCAGCCTTGAATATTCTGATGAAATATTCTTTGGACAGACACACTTCTGCTGCTATGGAGTCAGTAGTGAGAGGGGCGGATATGTTTTGCTTGATGAAAGACAATGCTTTGCTTACCCGTGTGTCGGCTGCATCGTGTTTGCGCTGTGCTTTTTCAAGGAATCTGGCAATAAGAATCTGTATGATTCCTTGTGATTCGGTGCGTCTGCTGATGAAATTCTGCTTGTATTTGATGATGTTGTTGACAAGAGTCGGATTATTGTCGTATGTGGTCGGGTCGGAAGATGGGAGCTGCATGGAAGGATTGAGGGTGAGAAGTCTTTGAAATAGCGAAAGCTCAAACTCCCCGGCTTTCACTTCTGCCGGAAAATCGAATTCATCGAATATCCCTGATTCGGACTGATATTCCTCGTAGATATGTAGGTAATAATGCACAAAAAGTGATTGGCATATATAACTGTGGCATGTGAATGCCGGAATCATGTAAAGGTGGTTGGACCTGAGTGTATGCGTGCCATCGGGAAGAACAATCTGAGCTGTTCCTTCTGTCACGTAATAAATGCGTGTGAACGGACTCTGTACATTCTTCCAGTTCCAGTCGCATTCTTGTCGCCCAACTCCGATGTTGAGCACAAGAGGATTGATATTACTTATAGATGAAGACATGTGTGTATTAGTTATGTGTATGGTATGAGATTAGGATAAAACCAGAGATTCCTTTTTGTATTATGTGCAATATTATGTGTTTTTTTTGAGATACAGATAATTTTGAGACAATTAATTTCAGGTTTAGGATACAAAAATGTCAATATTGTCCTGTTTTATGTATTTGATAATCCTGTATTAGCTTATATATTTCCGCTTATCTTTGCAATTGGTAATGAACTAAAATCTAATAAATTGGAGTTGGTATGCGAGAAGTTAAGAGTTTATTGTTCTCGGCGGCAGCATCGCTGTTGCTTGCAGAGTCTGTACACGCTCAGACTAATGAGCCTGTAAAAGAAGGACAGTTTTCTCCAGATTGGAAGAGCCTCAGTGAATGGACTTGTCCGGAGTGGTTTAAAGATGCGAAGTTTGGTATCTGGGCGCACTGGGGACCGCAGTGTCAAGCTGAAGCCGGCGATTGGTATGCACGCTTTATGTATTATGAGTATTCAGGTGCTTATAATTGGCATGTGCAGCATTTCGGCGAACCGGATGTGTTCGGACTGAAAGATTTGTGCAACGCATGGAAAGCAGAAAAGTGGAATCCGGAAGAGCTTGTTGCGCTTTACAAGAGTGTCGGGGCGCGATATTTCTTCACGCTCGGTCAGCATCATGACAACTTTGACCTTTGGGACAGCCCTTATCAGGAGTGGAACTCGGTGAATGTGGGTCCGAAACGCGACATCGTGAAAGAATGGAGTGATGCTTGCAAGAAATACGGATTGCCGCTCGGAGTGAGTATGCACGGAAGTCATACATGGACATGGATGGAGAAGTCGCAGGATTATGACGGAAATCTGACAAAGGAAGACGGCTATAAACTCAATGAAGATGGTACGGAGAAATGGTGGAAAGGGCTTGATCCGCAGGAACTGTACGCTCAGCGTCATCCGCATAGCACTGGTTGGGAAAATTCCGGTACTATCCACAGTCAGTGGAATTGGGGTGCGGGAGCTTCGCTGCCGTCGGAAGAATTTAAGATGAAGTTCCAGAACCGAGTGTTGCAGTGTATCAATGCTTATAAGCCGGCAATGTTGTATTTTGATGACACAGTGCTGCCGTTCCACGGCTGTGACGAAAGCGTCGGACTTAATATCCTGTCACATTATTATAATAGCAGTGCGGAAATGAATGACGGAGACCCTCAAGTTGTCGTCATGGGAAAGATTCTGGAGAACATGCACAAGCAGGCAATGCTTTGGGATGTGGAACGTGGCATACCTGATCGTGTGCAGGATGAATATTGGCAGACCTGTACGTGCATAGGAGATTGGCACTATAATACATCGACTTATGAGAATAACGGCTACAAATCCGCACAGCAGGTGGTAGATATGTTGGTTGATGTGGTCAGTAAAAACGGAAATATGCTGTTGAGTGTGCCCATCAAAGGCAATGGTACTATTGATGAGAAGGAGATGGCTGTGCTTGAAGGCATAAAGGCATGGATGGATGTAAACAGCAAGAGTATATATGGCACACGTCCGTGGAAAACATTTGGAGAAGGTCCTCTTGCTGAGTCGAGCAATCCTCTTAATTCTCAGGGCTTCAACGAAGGCAATAACTATACATGCGATGATGTACGCTTTGTGCAGAAGCACGACACTGTATTTGCGACAATCATGCGCTGGCCGGCAGGACGGAAGTTTACATTTGCATCTTTTGCCCCTACATCTAAATATTATAGTGGGAAGGTGAAGAGCGTCGAACTTCTCGGAAGCGGAAAGGTTGAATACTCTTTGGGTGTAGATGGACTGACTGTTTCTTTGCCGGAGGTGAAGCCGAATGAAATAGCACCGGTATTTGCTGTTACCTTTGACAAGAATGACGTGGCTGTATCACTGGCAGAGATCTTGAATCTTTACGAACAGCGTATAGCCGATTTGTTGAAGTTGACGAGCTATAACACAGGAAAGATGAGCCGTGAGCGTATCAATGAGTTTGCAGCAGTAGTCAGTGATGCAAAGACATACGTGAATGCTGACGAGATTTCCCAACAGCGTGCTTTGAATACAGTGAATGAAGCGTATGCAAATTTGAAAAAGAACGGTGCAAATGAAGGCGGTGCTCCAAGCAAGGGGTACAGGGCTGACATCACAGGGGACATGTTGGTGGAATCGGAGAACTTCAGCCGTATGAATGATATGGGTACGCGTTTTGGTACTCCTGCGAACTGGACGGTGGAGAATTTCAATATCCCGAATGGAAAAGATGGTGTGAAAAACGGAATGGACAACTATCCGGGTCACGATTGCCTGATGTTGGGTGTATGGAATGATGTGGCAAACTCTACAGAGGGCAATCTTGCCAACGCACGTCTCTACCGTACTGTCCGTCTCAGTCCCGGACGATATTATTTCGGTGCGGCATATAACACCACCTATGGTTTGAGCGACAAGGCATATATCTTTGCGTCCAATACATTATTGGATACAGATGAAATTCCGGAAGCTTCAATTGCTTACTGGAAGGTGAACACTGGCAAGACTAACGGAGAATATTCCGGCATATACTTCACTCTTACGGAAGAACAGGATGTTGTGTTGGGATTTCAGGCGAACCTGCTTAACGGTAGCACCACACAGGAGATGCGTGTTGACAAGGTTGTTCTGCTCGATTTCGGACAAATGGATTACAGTGCGCTTGAAGATCTTATCATGACGACGGAGTATGTAGCGGATGATTGCAAAGTAAACGATAACACCGGTTTCTTCAACAAGGAGTCTGTGGCAAAGCTGCAAGAAGCATTGGAAGTGGCAAGAGCCATTAATATGGATTCAAGCTACGAAGAGGTGGAGAAGGCATATAACCAACTCACTGCCGCATACGAAGATTTCTTGCTTAACGGAAAAAACAAGGGCGGTGCTCCGAGTGAAGTCGGATGTACAGATGTGACTACGGATTTTCTGGTGGAGGCAGATAATTTCAGTCGTGCGGATGAAAGTGTGACGACTCGTTTCGCTTCTCCGGCTAACTGGACAGTGGAGAACTTTAAGATACCTAATGGCGGCGATGGTGTAAAGAACGGAATTGACAAGCATCCCGGTTACGACTGTCTGTCATTGGGTATATGGAACGACCGTGGAGGCAATGAGGAAGGCTCGCTCTCTAATGCGCGCATATACCGTAAGGTTCACCTTGATGCCGGCCGCTATTATTTCGGCGCAAGCTATAACACCACGTATAGCGTGAATCCGGAGGCCTATCTTTTTGCCTCCTCTGAGATACTGCCTACTGAGGAGATTCCTGAAAACTCCATCGCGTACTATGCCATCAACAACGCACCGGACAGGGTGGAGGACTGGCACGGACTTTATTTCACCCTTCCGGAGGAACAGGACGTGTATCTGGGCTTCCAAATGAACCTGAACAACGGCAGCTCCACACAGGAGTTCCGTGCCAAGGCTGTGAAGCTTCTCTACTACGGCAAGATAAACATCGACGGACTGAAGGAACTCGTCGGACTTGTTGAGACCGAACTGTCGGGAGTGAAAGTGAATGAGAACACGGGATATTATAACAGGGAGTCATACGACATCCTCATGGGCATTGTGTCTGAAGCGAAGTCCGTGTCCGGCAGTGCGGCACCGGATGTAGTCTCCGACACGTACAACCGTCTTATGAATGCGTTCACGGACTTCAAGGAGCACGGAAAGAATGTGGGAGGAAAGCCTGATGAAACCGGAGCTAAGGATATCACGGAGGAGAAGCTCCGGGAGTCCGAAAACTTCTCCCGTACAGAAGGCAGCGGAACTTTGCGCTTCGGCACTCCTGAGTACTGGACAGTGGAGAACATACTTATCGACAAGGGCACGGAAGGTGTGAAGAACGGTCTCGACAAATATCCGGGGCAGGACTGTCTGATGCTCGGCATCTGGGATGACCGTGACAATAATCAGGAGGGCGACATCGCTGACGCACGAGTGTATCAGCGCATCCATCTTGACAAGGGACGTTATTACTTCGGCGGACAGTTCGATGCGCTTTATAACCTGTATGCTGGCTATATCTTTGTGGCTGAAGAGCCGATACCGACAAGTGAAATGGAAACAAAGTCCGTGGCATACTATAACATGATGGGCGGTGCCATAGACCGCAACCACTACGGAGTTTATTTCACTCTCGAAGGGCCTTCCGACGTGGTTCTCGGAATGCAGGCGGACTTGAGTCAGGGTGGTTCAGCACAAGAGGCTCGTCTCAGCCATGTCATGTTGCTGCAATATTCGGACGAGGCTGATGCCATAGAGGATGTGACAGTCAAGGAGAACGAGAACTCAAAGCCGGAGTTCTATTCTCTCCAAGGCATACGGCTCAAGTCGGCCCCTGCCAAAGGCTTGTACATCAAGCGTCAGAACGGTAAGGCATCCGTGCTTATGGCACAGTAGATAGTAATTCCATCAGTATTCAAAATGATGATATGAAGATAATGTGATTGTTGGTCTATTCAATATCCAAAGCAAAAGCAGATGGATATTGAATAGACCTTGTATATATATGAATAGAAAGTATTTTGAAATGACAATTTGTTTGAAAAAAACTTTGCTCGCTCTCATTTTGCTGTCAGGGAGATGTATTGCACAAAATCCATTTGGAAATCCGCTTGTTCCGGATATGATAGCTGATGCAAGTTTGCAGCAGATAGGAGATAAGTATTATTGTTTTGCTACTACTGACGGCTATGGGAGGGGACTTGATACCTCTGGTCCTCCTGTGGTTTGGACATCCGACAATTTCGTTGACTGGAGCTTCGATGGAATATATTTCCCCTCGGCGGAAAAACAAAAGTATTGGGCACCGAGTAAACTTGCCGAAAAAAATGGCAGATATTATATTTATCCGACCATAAATGCATACATGTATCCTGCTGTGTCGGACACACCAACTGGTCCGTTCCGTCTTGCGAAAGGGGAAGACAAATTTGAGCTTCCTTATACGAAAGGGGCTACTTTGATTGATGGGGATGATGTGGGAGGAATAGATGCAGAGGTTTTTGTTGACGATGACGGTTCTGCTTATATGTTTTGGGGACGTTATCATGTTGCACGTCTAAAAGAAGATATGGTGACACTCGACTCTGTGACGGTGATTCCGACTCCTCATAGGGAATATTCCGAAGGACCGGTGTTTTTCAAAAGAAAGGGAATATATTATTATCTTTATACCCTTGATGGGGATGAAAATTATCACTATGCGTATATGATGAGTCGCGAGTCTCCTTTGGGACCGTGGGAATATCCTGACAATAACATTATAGCTGAGACTGATTCTACTGCTGGTGTATTTGGTCCCGGACATGGTTGTGTGTTTAATCCGAATAACACGGATGATTATTATTTCGTCTATCTGGAATTTGGGAGGAGGAGTACGAACCGTCAAACGTATGTCAACCGTATGGATTTTAATGATGATGGAACAATAAAACCGATCCAGTTGAATCTTACAGGAGTTGGTGCTATTGCAGGGAAAAGAAGTGAAAAAACATTAGCTCCTCTTCATGTGTCTGCATCATCGGTACGTTCTCCTTTGTTTATCGAGTATATGAAAAATCCGGATTTTAAACGTACCGAATACTTTTATCCAAGTTTTGCCTTTGACTCCATGAATGGTTCTCGTTGGATGCCCGCTTCGGGTGAGGCAGAGTCATGGATAATGGCAGATTTCGGAAAACTTGTGAATATAGAACGCAGTGCAATTTACTTCGTCAGACCCACTTCAATACATAATTACAGGTTTGAAACCTCTCTTGATGGGGTTAATTGGAAAATCTTGCAGTCTCCTGACAATGGAAAAATTAAAGCTCCCGCCAACAATCTGATTAACGATTGTGTTCGATTTCTTCGGGTCACTATCATCAATGGAGAACCGGGCATTTGGGAATGGAAAGTCTATGAAGCTGGTGGTACAGAGTGAATGGAAAGGTTGCTTTGACCTGTGTTTGGGGTTGTATCCGAATTTGTGAGTTGTTGTTAGAGTACGAGAAATAAAATCTATGACATCTATAGTGTAGATTGTAATTTTGTAGTCTTGTAGCCTAATTCTTTGATTTTTTTTATAATTTTGCAGAAATGCAGAATTTTATTCCAATTGTTAAGCCTGTCACACTTCGTCTTTGCGTGTGTGACGGGCTTGGCAGTTGTATATTTTTTGTTTTAGGATTAAAATAGATGAATTATGGAAATGAGAAAAAAAGAATTGGTAAAAAGGTTTGTAGTGTATGTTTTAGGTGTTTATGTGCTGGCAATGGGGCTGGCTATGATTATCACATCTTCGTTGGGCACTTCTCCAATTTCGAGTTGGGCATACGTTATGAGTCGTAATACACCTTTGTCGGTGGGAACCTATACGTTCATTATCAACATGGCGATGATTGCCGGACAGTTTATGGTGCTTCGCCATCACGGACTCCGCCAGCAGATTGTGAATATAGGTTTGCAGATTCCCTTCTCGTTTATGTTTTCTGCCTTTATCGACTTTAATATATGGTTGATGGATGCGTCCGGACTGGCAGAGCTGCAGCCCTTTGGCAACTCCTCTTTCTCTCTGTATCTTTATAGCTTTCTGTTGCTTGTCTCCGGATGTTTCATACAGAGTGTGGGGGTGTTGTTTGAAGTAAGAGCCGGTGTGACCATGATGTCGGGCGAAGCTTTTGTGTATTATATATGTACTCGTTGGAGCAGGGAGTTTGGACGAGTGAAGGTTGTGTTCGATATAACCCTTGTGCTTCTTGCAGTTGTTTCTTCCATCGGTTTCTCATTGGCAAAAAGCAATGGGATTGTCAGCATGGATGTGGTGTTAGATGGGCTTTTCTGTGCGGTTCGTGAAGGAACAGTAATTGCTGCACTTTCAGTCGGACAGATTGTCCGTGTGCTTGCCAGACATGCCGGGTGGATAGACAGGTGGTGTGTGAAATGAAAAGCTTGTGGGTGCATTCGCAGACTTCTCATGTTTCTTTTGTGGATGTATTTGACAGACTTTTGTAACTTTCTTTGAGGAGTCTGTGAGTACATCCACAAGTATAAAAGAGGGGTTTGTCAAATACATCCACAAAAGAAGTTGCAGGAGATAGAATCAACTTGTGAGATTACTGACAAAAAAGGGTGATAAGCAGAGGAACACTTAGTTCAAGAATGAAACCATGAAAGACGGCGGTAGGCAACAGTTGCGATTTACTTCCGTCTCTTCCTATAATCATGGGCAGACAAACATCCATTGAACTGATTCCGGCAATAGATATTGCTGCATTGCCTTTACCTTTTCGTATGATAACCGGACAGCACAGGAGTGCAAACACTTCGCGTGTGACATTGGCAAGCAGTGCAATGGTGGCAAGTTGCGTGGCTTTTTCCATTCCGGCTGTCGCGCTCTTTATTTCTGCTATCAGAACAGAGGAAAGCGAATAATATCCGAATCCACTCCCGACTGCAAGAACGTCCTTCAGACTCTCGTGCCTGAAAAGAAGCAGGGCGAGGGTGGAGAAGGTGAGTGTGCCCACAATGGTAGATAGGGGCAGCAGAAGCATAGACCAGTGTAGCGACTTGATGATGGCGGGCAAATCCTTTCTTGAACCAAGTCCTATGCCTACTTGTACCATCAGCAGCGACAATGCTACAGTCGGCAACCACGGAAGATGTAGGAACTCAGGTGCCATGTCTGACACTCCAAGGCAGATGCCTGCGGCAAAGACAAGCAGAAGAGCCAGTGAATCTTTCATTTTTCGCCTCCTTTCTTTTTGGATGATATATATTTGAATAAAGAGACGGTGAAGAAGCTTCCGGCGATGCCCAAAAAGGCGATGGTGAATGCCTCCAGTCCGACACTGCCGAGGTTGTCTATGATTGAGCGGTTAGAACCGATGGATATTCCGAATATAAAAAGCAGTAGGAATATGGTGTATCGTGTACTCTTTTCTATTCCGTGTACTAATGTGGCAGAGTTACGCAGCATCAAGCCGATTCCGGTACCTATGAGTAGCAATAGTAATATGCGAAACATAAAAAATCTTTTTATTTGTGTGTTGAAAATAGAGGTGATGTTCCGGATGCAACGAAACTTCAGACCATTCCTTTTAGAGGCACTACGGTTGCATCTTCGTTTGCACAACGAAGAACTCCCATGTCTGCTTCACTTGGGTTTAGTTGCAATTTATAGTCCGGATTTAGGCATGAGGCACATACCACATATTTTGACCATCCGTCAAGATAGCCAAATAATATGTCGTCCCTCTATGCTTACAATACTTTTGATGGTATGTTACTTAGATAAAACCACTGAACCAGTGTACATGCACCAAACGGCAAACATGTTCTCCTGTATATTTGCTGCCGAATATGATATGTGCATTGTGTGAATACATAAATGAGTGTAGGGTTTATCCGTCGGCAAAGTTACACTTTTTCTTGTGAATAAAGAAAATAAGACAAGAAATGTGGGTGAAAATTTGTGAATTTTTTATTTCACTTGTGAGAGTATTTATAGGGCTGATTCATCTTTCGTAGCTGTTGCATACGCAAATAAAAAAGGTGTTTCGGACATTGCTCCGGACGTTTTTTAGGCTTAAATTGCTTACGCTTAACATAAACATTGCTTTTGTTGAAAAATGTCCCCATAATAAAAATTTTTATACATATATTTTAACAAAAAAATATTTTCTGACAGAATGATAGGTGATTTTGCTGTTTTGCTTTCTTAAATACTTCTTTTATGCAGCTATTCTGTCTTTTTGATTTTGTCAAATGTTAAAATCCCAAGCCCTCTGGAACGCTCCAAAATGAAGCTCATCGAACATTTCTCGCAGAATGGGGATTCTATGTGCATTTCCAAAAGCTTCTGCGAAATGTGAAATAGTGTTTCGTTTTGGAACGCTTCTTTTACATTTATTTATTTTCGGCGAAGAGTTTTTGGAAAAAAACTACTAAGTTTTCAAATTTTCAGCGCACTGTTTTTTTCTTCACAGCGCACTGCAATTTTATTTTCGGTGCGCTGGAATTTTTGCCACTGTGCGCTGCAAAAATAAAAACAGTGCGCTGAAAATAAATAAACATTAGGAAGCGAAGAAAAAAGCAGTTTGCTTCGACTGAAATGTTAAGAAGTGTGTAATTCCTGCTTGGAAAGAGTTTCTTGGCAGGAACTTAAAAGTGTGCGATTTTTTGAGGGCATTTGAGAGTGAAAACGAGAGAATTTCTTATAAAATATTAATAATCAGATGATTATGAAAATATTCAGATTTTCCCAAAAAATGCCTCCAGCGCATTTTTCTGAGGATTTTGAAAATTTTTGTATTTGCTTGATTATCAATGCATTATCTTTGGATGAAAATTTTTGTCTCTTCATCCTCATCAAAAAATCTCTTCAAATGTTAAATTTTTATTTTGGGCGAAAATATCATTTTGATATTTTGAAAAGTTGGTTTTAGGTTGTTTTTTCGGATATTTAAGTGGGTGTTTTCGACAGACTCCTCATATTTGTTTAAGTGGGTATAGTGGTGGGGATTTACATACTCCTCGTATTGGTTTAAATGGGCATAATGGTTGTATTCACAGACTCCTCCGTCGCAAGCTCCCCAATTGCTCCTATTCCGCAATTGCCCCTAACAGGGGAGGAGCCTATATACC
>JAGASY010000012.1 GCA_017621515.1 Bacteroidaceae bacterium | reverse complement strand
TCTATAAATAGAATTGCGATATATAAATTGGGATGTTATCCATATTTAGAAGCATTTTTCCCAAGCTACAAAAATATAGATTTTATGTTTATGGATTACTTTCACTCGGGGGAAGATAAAATAGGGAATATGATAACAGAATACCAAAATCAACAAAAAGAGAAGCTGCGGCATGGATTATATTTCTCTGATTGTAGCTTTCTATATTATAAAAAGGAAGATTCAAACAGCAGTATAAGATTTTCAAGATTTAATAGTGAAGATTGCAATTTTGAGTATGAATATTACGAAATTCCTATTACAGAATGGAATAAATTAATCATAAAATAGACAAATGAAAATATCAAGAAGAAAAAAAATAAACCTATGAAAGATTTAATCACGACCAAAGAAGAACTTTTTGAGAAGTTCAAAGGACAGAGTAAAAACAACCACTAAAACATACAACAATGAAGAAAACAATCTTATCCCTGCTCCTCGCCGTAATGACGGTGGGTATATTCACGTCATGCGATTCTTTGGAGGGGAAAGCAAAAAAGCAAATGGAGAAATCCATAAAAAAGATAGCACGAAATCCTAAATCAGTAAATGTCTCTGATGTTAAGACCGTTGTTCTTAATGATACACTTTGCATCCTTTCATGTAAAGTGCGCGCGGAGAACAGATATGGAGGCTATGACATATCCGAATTGGAGTATTATCTTCTAAAAGATACGGTAGAAAACGATGTGGAATATCACGAGAATCTTGTTGATGTTGGAGGTGAATATAGGAACAATAGCTTTAGCAGCATTGTTATTGATGCTACAGACGGATTCAAAGGAAAGGAAGTGATACCTGTTGAAGAATTTATAGAAAAAACACCAATGGGAATTAACTATAATAAGTATGTGAAATTTATAGTGTATTCTCATCGGAATGATACTGCTTTTGAAAAGAAATCTTACAGCGAGCAGTTTATGTATGTGTACAACACAACTATTCATGCTATTTGTAAGGCTTGGGGGAAAACTATAAAAGAATAATAATCATTGGCTACAACGAAAACAACCGAATGTATTGCGTTCCGGCAATAGTAAAGCATCCCATTCTTTCGTAACAACATGATTTTAGGGCGAGGCGAAAATCCTCGCCCTAATTTTTAATATATAGGGTTATTGCCGTATCTATCACAAATAATACGCAATACATCTGTATGTTTTCTAACTTTCTTTTTTTCTTCAATTATATATTTTTTTCGTGTATAAGATTTTTTATGTCACTTCATCATTGTGGATATTCAAGTTTCAAACTCTTGCCTCCTAATGCAACTGCATCACTAAGAGTAACTCTAAGTTTTTGTTCTTCAGAAAAGCCTATGGTGTCACCATCTTTCAGAGTCACATCACTGTCTAAAACATACGTAACTATATCCAACAGGAAATCGCGAACATCATTCAAGTTTGCATTAGTTGCATATACTTCCATTTCTTCTTTTCCGAACTTTCTCATTCCGTAAGTATATATGCCTGTATATTCGTCAGTGCGACACACACCAAACCACACCCAGTCTAATATAGGCAATGCATCTTTATCTTATTGCATGAACGAAGCAACTTCCCTATAAAATTGAGGTTGGAACACAGCACCATCCGTATAAACAGCAATGGCATGGTCTTGTTTCAGACAAGAAGAGACAACTTTAGTAAATAACTTTCCTGCTTCTAACAAATCGGCATCTTTTCCAAGCACAGAAATCAAAATATGCGCCTTATGACTTTTAGCTGCTTCTACTGCGTTTTTCCACATATAATTTGCACTCGCATAATATTCAGCCTCTTCATTCGGAACAAGAGTCGGCATAAGAGCTACTACAAGTGTAATATCCCCCATCATGGCAACCAATGAACCGCCATCGTTATTACCCGGCAGTTCTATATTCCAATCAGTGATACAATCATTTGCAAGTTTCCTTGTATCCCATTTGTTTTCGGATAGTAACACAGAGGCTACAAAAGCTCCGGTTGAGTTGTCTTCTTTATTCATATCTAATTTCATTCTGTAAACCCTTATTCCTAATTGTGACGCTTGCTTCTTGGAATAGTTATAGAAAGTTTCAGAATCAAGCACCACCTTCTTTTTCAAACTTGAAGCATGCATCAAATGCAGGTGACCATCCTGCCAAACGGCAATACCTACATGGCTCGTATCCAGTCCTCTTTTGTTTGTGATTATTGAAACAATATCTCCCGAACAAACGGAGGCAAGCTGTTCCCGAGTGCCTCCAAGACGGGATTTTGGGATGTATCTGTATTGCTTTCCATTCGTTGCACGCTCATATTCTTTTATGAGAGGTATCAGCCCGGCATCACTCCGCAGACGCTTATAAAGCAATGGATGGGAAGACATATAATCAATCTGCACCGTCTGAACAGCCGTGAAAGGAGCTTCGTCCGACACAATTTCTTCCACAATATTCATTTTCTCGTTATCTTCTCCCCACCACGTAAAATAATGCAGACGTGAAGCATAACCGTCAATGACACCATTCCGATAACGGATGCGCGTCAGATTATCACAGAAATCCCGAAATCTCCCCTGCCCCTTCATGTCACACATAGACAATGCTGCTACATATTCCACAAACGTAGTGCAGTCCATCTGGCTTAAATTAACCACCAATTTTTCTTCATCCCCCACTTCAAGGGTGTGTGCCACATATGGAACATCGAGAAACTTCTTCCCATAGTAAATCATTCGGTTCTCATCGCCCCGTTCTTTCCGTCCGGTTTCCAGCAGACGCTCCACTGCCAGACTGTCGGAAGCCGTATATTGAACCGGAACAGAAGCAGCCTTTGCACTTATTCCGCATAGCAAGAGAAATAAAAGAACTAATTTTATCCACATATAAACTCAAGTTTTACAATATACTCTGCTCATCAACTCAAAAAAGAATCTCGGAAATAGAATGTTTCCCTCTGAAACGGCTCTTATCCACATGTCCTCGTATTCCTTTTGCACTTCCGCTACCCGTATATTGCCAGATAATATAATCGTCATTGTTGTCAAGCTCCGGCTCATCAAGGGTATATGCAGCAATCATGAACTTATAGTCCTTAAAACGTCGGTTTGAGAAATGCTTGTTATAAAAATTCTTTCCCGTGTAAATAATCGGACGCTTGCCGAACTCTCGGGTCACCAGATTCAGAAATTCTTCAAGACGGCTATAAAAAGTAGCCATAGATACTCCCCTTGCCGTCACCTCCACATCCACTATCGGCAACAAGTCCTGCTCCTTTACATTCACCACACTGATGAAATTATTGAACTGCCTGACCGCAGAAATACCGGGACGGAAAAAATGATAGCTGCCCACCTTCAAACCAACTCTTTTCGCCTCCGAGAAGTTGTAACGATACGTATCATCCACAAGTCTTTCGCCTTCTGTCGCTTTCAAATAAATATATCCTGCATGGGGGTCTGTAGCCACCATATCCCAATTCACCCTGCCCTGATAATGACTCAGGTCGAGACCATGTATATGGCTGACATCACTCTCCACATAAAGAGTCGGTTGTTTCAGACCTTTGGGATGAAAATCAGGCTTTGACTTATGTGCTATCGGATCCGGCTCAATCAATGCCAAATCAGCACCCTGCTCCTTTTTGTCATATTTTCCATTCTTCTTGCGCGCCTCCGCAGTCATCAATACGACAAAAGAGATAAATAAGAATATTATAGTTCTTCGCATCAGTTGTTTCATTGTCTTTTAGTTTTCAGATTATTCAAGATACTCTCATGCCTAACAGACCTGCAAGACAAACATAAAAAAGCATCCCCGCCAGTATATCCCTAAAGGTTCACTATCAATACCATTGTATGGAACCGGAATAGCTGCTTCGCTTATCATACTTCAGGACATCCGTAAGCGTACTTGCATTCGCACGCAAAGATATATGATATGAAGTGAAAGTACCAAAAACAAGTCCACAACTCATGTTAAAACAGTGCATATCACGCGATATATTCACCGTGGTCATGGAAATGGCATGGTTGGTAAAATCATAACCGGACGAGAAATTGACATTCCAGTTGCTCGACAACTTCACATTTCCAGAGAAGTTCAGATTCTGAATAAACTTATAAGGATAGCGCATCGACTTCACATTGATTGGTGCACTACGGTCTTCAGACATCGTTATACCGTATGATATGGAGAACGACCAAGGCAGCGTAAACCTCATGTAACCATCCTCGTCAAGTCCCGTACCGTTGTCCTTATTCGTTTTGCTGTCCTTCATATCAGAATCCGCGCTTTCTTCATCTTCCTCATCGTTCTCTTTCTCCTCCTCGTCATCCACTTTCTTGCCCAGAAGTTTGCGGAACTTGTCACGCAGATTCTTCCAGCTCTGATTGTTGAAAGTATAAGAAATGTTCTTGCTCATACCCTGAAAACGTCCGAAACGTCCGTATGACCATTCTGTACGATTGCCCACTATCACATTTCCGTTTTGGTCAAATTCATACGCATACGTATTGAATACAGCGTTCATATTGAAAGTGAACTTTCCGTATTTCAGTCGCAAGCGAGTGGAAAGATTACTCCACGGCTGGGTCTTCGCCGCCATATTATAAGAGAGGCTCGCCCCCAATTCGTCAATGATACTAATCTTCTTCAAAGAATCATCAGCCATCTTGACCTTCATTTCAATATTATTGGAAAGGTCAAAGCTGACAGAACCGGTTTTTCCCTTCGAAGGCACTCCGTACAGAGAAGAGGCATAAGGTGAATACTCCACAAGCGACACATTGCCGTTCTCATCCGTCCGCGTATATGTCTTCCAGTATCCATATCGGTCTGCACCAAAGTCAGGCGCATAGCTAAATGTCACCGAAGGAGTAATCACGTGACGGATAGTCTGTATCTTGTCTCCGAAAAGTTTCCTCCACGGAGTATAAAATCCGTAAATCTTCGTATTCGCCGAAAGACTCAGGTTATAGTCATACACACGGTTAAATCCGTATATGGTGTCACGCGCCACCTGTCTTGACTGGTCGTCCCATGTCTGCTCCACCCGGTTGGTGTACCATCTTTCCGTATAGTTAAACGAAGGGGTCACATTGATGTAGTTGAGCACATTGAATGAAGCAGAAACAGGAATGGAATGTTTCATACCGTTGCGCCAATCTTTTATCAGGTCCGAATGCAACAATTTATCCTCTTTGGTTGTTATACTGTTGCTGAGAGCACCCGTATATGTAAGTGCAATCTTTTCATACCAACGCTCCTTACCCGCAGCATGTTTGCGCTTGAACGGATAGAAACGGCTCAGACTTATGCTCAGGTTCGGCATAGTCAGCGAAAGCGTAGAGTCACGCATGTTTTGAGCAATGTTGAAACTGCTCGATATAGAAAGACCTATCTTCGGGAATGTACGTGAATAGCTCACACTTGATGTTCGCGTACTCTGTGAATACGATGTCGGATTATAAAGACTTGACAGATTGTTCTTTTCATAGCTTTGTGTGGCAAAGTTGACTGAAGCTGAAAACGAGCTGTTCGGATTCATCTTAGGGTCCTGCCGATGCGACCACTGAAGCTTGAAGTTCTTCACCACACTATAGTCCGGCATATTCTTTTCTCCCTCCTTCGTCACCTGATAATTGAAGTAGAAATTACCGGAATACTTATACCTTCTTTTATATGTGGTTTGCGCAGAAAGTCCCCATGACCCTTTTGTGAAAATTTCTCCGGTCAGTCTGAGGTCAACATTGTCATTAATCGCAAAATAATATCCTCCGTCGCGCAGATAGAATCCTCTTGACGACTCGTCGCCATAGCTCGGCATAATGAATCCCGAGGAATAGGAACTGGTAAAAGGGAAATAGGCAAACGGAATGGCAAACGGAAGAGGCACATCTTCCACCACCAGCCAAGCAGGCCCGGAGAACACACTCTTTCCCGTATGCACTTTTGCGCGACTGAGAGCAATATAATAATGCGGATGCTCCTCATCGCACGTAGTGTAGCGACCATGACGCATAAAGATTTCATCTCCATCTCCTTTCTTCGCCTCCTCACTGACAATAAAACCATCCTCCTGTTCTGTCGATATATTGGTAATGAAGGCCTTACGAGTGGAGAAGTTATAAGTCATTGTCTCCTGTTCATACTCATCGTTTCCCTGTTTGAACACAGGCTTTCCCACAAGTCTGCCCAAAGAGTCGGGCACTCCCACCGCATGTACAATCGAGCTGTCCATGTTCATCGTTATCTGTTCAGCCGTAAGATTGATATTCTGATAATCCACCTTTCCGTCTCCATACAGATAAGCATTCTTCGACCCCATAAAGAATACCACGGAGTCTTTCGCCTCATAAATCACAGGAGCTTCAAGCGGACTTTTCTTTTTCGTCTTCTTGATGGAGTCCTCCACTTGTGCAATGGAGTCATTCCACTGCACTGCTGCCGGATTGCCTCCATGCGCCTCGTCAAAAGCCTTCTTCAGTGAGTCAAGATTAGTCAGATAGAGTGAATCGGAATTTCCTGCTTTTCCAGAAATAGTGTCACGGATTACAGGCTTATCCGAAGGAACAGAGGGCAAAACCGGTACTGCATGATTGGTGTCAGGAGAAAACACACTACTCCCCCCGCCGCCATTCATTCCTGAAGGGCGCACCTCTGAACTTTGGGCTATCGTCACAACGGCAGCCAATATGATTACAAAAATATATAAACGATGTTTCAAAATATCCTTTTATTTTATAGCAGACAAGCAAACAAGAGACTAACTGATAAGTCAACGCTCTTTCGCCGCATATCCGACAAAAGTGTCGGACATTCATCCGAACAACCACGAGCTGCATGCTTTCTCATCGACTCAATAATCTGTCAATTCACAAACATTTTGCAAAAGTACACATTATCGGTCAAAAAATATTTGTATAAATCATTTTTAACCGATTTTTGTCGCATAAACCTTATACTTGGAAGCTGATTGGATTTTATTTAGGACTGTTTTTTAATTTATTCCTTGCAATTATACGAGACCGGACTATTTATACAATTGTTTGAACCGATACATTCTATAATTTCTTAAGCCTGTGTGAGTACATCCATTTAACCACATGAGAAGTCCGCCACACACACCCACAAAAATGTCTGTAAATGCTCCCATAAAAAAATTTTTGACATCGTTTTTTGAAGGGATATTCATTTTTGACAAAATGATAGCATATTTCCACAAATGCAATTCAGTATCACTTATCTTATAGCATAACACTTTCTTTTTGATTTTGTCAAATGTTAAAATTCAAACTCCTCTGGAACGCTCCAAAATGAAGCACGACGAACTTTTCTCGAAGAATGAGGATTTTACAGACATTTTGTGAAGCCTCTGAGAATTGTGAAATAGTGTTTCGTTTTAGAGCGGTTCTTTTACATTAATTTACTTCCGGCGAAGAGTTCTTGGAAAAAGACTACTAAGTTTTCAAATTTTCAGCGCACTGTTTTTTTCTTCACAGCGCACTGCAATTTTATTTGCAGCGCAGTAGAAATTCTCTCACTGTGCGCTGAAAATTTGACGACAGTGCGCTGAAAATAAAAAAACACCAGGAAGTGGAGAAAAAGGCTGTTTGCTTCAGCAGAAATGTTAAGATGTGTATAAATTAATGTTTTAGAAAACTTTCTGAACCCAAACCAAAAAGAAGGGACATTTGGAATGGTGTTTAAGGATAAAAACGGCAAGTTTTATCATAAAACGTTAATAATCAAATAATTATCAGAATATAGAAAATTCTCGAAAAATTGCGTCTGGCGCATTTTTTTGAGCGTTTTCACAAATTTCATATCTACTTGATTATCAAACAATTATCTTTATACCCAAAATCATGTCTCTTTGCCATCGACAAAAAATCGCTTCAAGTGTTAAATTTTCATTTTGGACGAAAATATCATTTTGTCAAACTGAAAATTGGTATTTTAGCATGTTTTTTGCCGTTTTTTAGTGGATGTATTCACAGACTACTTATGCGATATGCAAGTGCATATCACATGAAAAGTCTGTTAAATATATTTACAAAAACATCCCACACCACGTTCTAAACCTTTCGGCCCCTTCTTCACCAAACTTCGCCACACTCAAGAATGCTTGTTCCACACTCTTTTCTTTCTCCAGTTTTGTCTTTGAGAAAAACTTGTCCGCAAAACATACAATCTGTTCTTCAATGGTCACCGGAAGCAAATCGCGATGCGGAACAGGCAAGTTCTGCCGCTCTATGTCAGCCAGTGACAAACCCGCTCCCGTGTGACGTTCACACACCCACGCATGGCGCGGAAAACCTTCCGCACGCATAAGTTCAGAACCGATTGTACCATGACAGATATAAGGTTTAGAACCAAAACAGTATATTCCGGAAGCATCACACTCAAAGATACCAATATCGTGCAACATTGCCGCTTCCTCCACAAACTCCCTGTCGGCACAAAGTTCTGGATGCGTATCGACAATACTCAATGCCTTGTCTGCCACAGAACGGCTGTGAACCATCAGAATATGTTTCAATTCATTGTCTTCCGGATAATATTTGTCTATTATTGCCCTATAATCCATACCTTAATATTAAAAATAAAACAAACCCAATTTTTATTTGTTACCTTTGCAAAGGTAACGAAAATAATGTTCGTAAAGTTTATTAAAAAAATGTATTACATATAAAGGAACAAAAAACATGCACATTTTAGAAAAACTGGACAACTGGAACGAATTGTCCGACTACCAGATTCTGGGTGTCTCACTCAAAGACCCCATCATCTTCTGCATAAAAGCAGTGGTCATCCTGATTTTTATCAAGTTTATCCTTTGGCTTGCAAATTTCATGTACAAGAGGTGGCAGAGCCGAAAAGCCAAAAGAGCTTTAGACGAAACCAGCGGCAAATTCCTCATGCGAGTGGTCACAACCATCGTGTATATTCTTGGTGTGGCTTCCATACTTTCACTCATTCCCGCTCTCGAAAAAATAGGGACATCCATCCTTGCCAGTGCCGGAATACTTGCTATGGCGGTAGGTCTCGCCTCGCAGGAAGCACTGTCAAACTTTGTCGGAGGCATATTCATCATTGTGGGCAAACCGTTCCGCATTGGCGACTTCATAGAGCTTGACTCACAAATTGTCGGCACTGTGACAGAAATTACACTGCGCCATACTGTCATCAGATGTTCTGACAACCGCCTTGTCATTGTCCCTAACTCAAAAATCAACAGCAGTGCTATCTTCAACAGCACTCTCGGCGACACGGCTACCTGCTCTTTCATTGAGGTGGGAGTTGGATATAATGAAAATCTCGACCGATGTATCGATGTCATGCGGAACGAGATAGAAAAACATCCTTTGCTGATAGACCGCCGCACACAGGCTGAAATAGAGTCGGGAGTGCCCAAGGTAATCATACGTGTCATCACTCTGGGCGACTCTTCCATCACTTTACGCGCATACGCATGGGCAGGCAGTAACAGCCATGCCTTTATTCTGAAATGCGACTCTTTCAAAGCCATCAAGGAGCGTTTCGACAAAGAGAACATCGAAATTCCTTATCCTTATTTCAATCAGATAATTACGAAATAACCGATAACACTCCGGCGGCACTACTTCAAGCGAACTTTAGGAAACATTTTGCGCACATGCAGGACAGCCTTCTCTATCGACTTATCTCCGATTACAATAGTGGTGGCTGTCACTATCAGTATTCCGCCGATTATTTCTCTAAGCGTCACAGTCTGCCCCAAGACTGTGACGCTTAATATTACAGCCGACACCGGTTCCAATGCTCCCAATATGGCGGTCGGTGTCGAACCGACAATCTGAATCGCCTTGGTTGTACATGCAAGCGACAACACCGTAGGTATCACAGCCAATGCTACAAGATTAAACCAGTCTGCATGTTCGGCAGGCAGCACCAGTTCGCAGCCAAGGGGAATCAGTGCCACATAGACCACACATCCCCAACACAACACATAAAAAAGCAGTTTGATGGTCGGTATTGACTTTATCACTTTCGACACATTGACAAAAATAATATAGAAAGCGTATGTCAAAGCAGAAGCCATTACAAGCAGACATCCGTACATGCTGAGCGACTGACCTTCCTGTCGGTTCATAAGCAAAGCAAGCCCCGCACTCATAATGACCAGACACAAGGCTACGGTTATCTTGAATTTTTCATGAAACAAAAATATCATCATGACCGCCACCATTATCGGATAGACGAACAGCAGTGTAGATGCTATTCCCGAGTTCATGTATTTATAGCTCTCGAACAAAGCCAACGAGGAAAGCGACATCAGTATGCCAAGAAGAGCGGTCGGAGCTATCTGGTTCTTCCTAAGACCAAACGGCACTCCTCTTGCAAACATGATTACTGCAAGAACCGGAACACCAAGAAGATATCTGAAAAACAAAACTGAATTGGGATTCATGCCATGCTCATACAGCGGCACGGCAAACGCAGGATTTGTACCGTAAGCAGCCGCAGCAACGGCAGCCAACATATAGCCCTTGAAATTCGCAAACATCATCGTCGTGTTTTTTTAATTATTGTCATATTCTTGAATTGCAATATACAGATATTACATCCTTAAAACAATATCCATACATTATTTACAACCCATGTTTATTGATACAAAGGTCAACTCCACAGCAATTGCGACTGCCAATCATTAGGAAATCCCATCGCAACTACATCAACGCTTGGATATTTTGAAAGCAAAGCCTTAAACCTTATAGCAAAGGTATTGTTAGGATTCACAGTCTGTAAAAAATACAGAATTATGGACAACACATAATATACTCTCTTTGTGTCATTTGGAACAACAACAAAAGGCAGATTAGTGCGCCGTGGCACAAGAGCATTAATACTAAGTCGCCTGTTCCATAAACGACTATGATGGGCACAAATGTTTCTTACATAAACAATAGAATGAAACCATGATTCCATAACAGTGTCAGACAAACCATAGAAATTTGCCACTTGGCGGCGCGCATGTCCAGCTTTTAGCCAACGATACATCATAGATAGTGTTCCAAAAGCACTTACTTCAAATGTCATCCATGTAGGAGGAAAAGGATTGACATAGTTCTGACGGAACTGAATAATAGCCTCATCATCACTTCGATGCAGTTCTTCTTGAAGACTACGTAATAAAGAAACATGGCGATTAACATCACGAAAATTTGAAGTATCAGCAAACCAGAATACACCAGCGGCATCTGCCATGATAAGCGATAATTGCGTTCGGATAGACACTTCTATTTTTTCCAACTCCGAACAAACCATCTTACGAAGTTCTGAGTCAAATTTATAAAGTGTATAAGCCTGCTCAAAAGTTGCTCCAGACTTAAACTGTCGATTGTTATTCTGTCTCAAAGGTTTCAAGTAACTTTTCAGGCGAAACATGCTTATGTTGTACAACAAATGCCTTGCCCGACTCTCGTTTTCAAACGATAAGCCCTCAGACTTCAATAAGTTGATTTGTTCCTCAACAGTAATTTGCGGCTGATTGTAATATTGCGATGCCATGTCTATAAAAAAGAAAAACTTACCCTGAGCGCGCTGTTCTTATGGGAAGCGGGGTAAGTATGTTGTTGCAAAGGTATATATTTTCTTTTGAACAACTAATATAATTAGGCAAAATCCGTTATTTTTTGCCTAATTTATTGTTGTCAGCAAAAAAAGATATAGAGTTTTAATTGAACGCAAACTTTCGGAAATATTTTACGCACATGCAAAACAACCTTCTCTATTGACTCATTTCCAATTACAATCATAACATATCCACAATCTGTAAAAAGGATAAATCTGTCCGTAATTTAGGTAAAGCAGAATTTTGAGGAATAGAATAATTTTGCCACATATTTTAATATAAGGTCATAGCACCGAATCAATCATGGTGTCTGCCTATATTTTGCACTTGCACTATATTAAGGAAAATAAGCAGGACAGAAAACAAAACCACAATGAAGATATGAAAAAAAGTATTTTTACAGTAAGTTTTACAGCTGTAGCAATCAGTGCTATGGTAGCAGGAGTTCTTGCCACAAACACAACCAACGGCAAAGAAACGACCGAAGCACCGCAAACAGTAGCCACAAATGTAGCAAACCACAAAGGGAAAGTGCTCGTTGCCTATTTCTCCGTTCCTGAGACAGACGGAACAGACGCTTCGTCGGGTGCCAGCCGACTGATTGTCAACGGTGCACTACAAGGCAACACCCAGTATGTGGCATCCGTCATCAGCGAAGCAACCGGCGGCGATCTTTTTGAGATAAAAACCGTACATACTTATCCCGGTTCGCACAAAGCACTGATTGACGCAGCCAAGAAAGAGATTGACTCCAATGCCCGTCCACGATTGGCAACGCACATCAAAAACCTGAAAGATTATGATGTGGTGTTCATCGGTTTCCCGAACTGGTGGTACGACATGCCTATGCCGCTCTATTCCTTCTTTGAAGAATACGACTTCAGCGGCAAGACCATCATTCCTTTCTGCACACACGGAGGCAGCCGATTCTCCGATGCCATCAAGACCATTCGCGAACAGGAAAAGAAGGCGAAAGTACTCGACGGACATGCCATCGCCCGTGACCGTGTTGCCGATTCAAAAGAAAGCATACTGAAATGGCTGGAAAAGATAGGACTGAAGAAATAGTTACGGATATGGATAGCGACAATAAAATAACACGAAGAGACGCATTGAAACGGTTGGGCTTTATTGCAGCAAATGCAGTCATTGCTTCATCGGGAGCACTGTCACTGACAGCCTGCAAGGAGAAGAAGATAAAACGCGTGGTGCTTTATTTTACAGGCACAGGCAACTGTCTCTATGTGGCACGTCAGTTGGCTGGAGCAGACGGTGAAACACTGAGCATTCCGCAATTGTTCAAGCAAAACAAGTTCGAGATTGAGGCTGACGAGATTGGCATTGTCTATCCAATCTATGGGCACATGCCTCCCTACATGGTGCGCCAGTTCATAAAAAGAGCACAATTGAAGGCAAAATATAAATTTGCAGTGCTGACCTACGGTAATCGAAAATGCAGTGCGGTGGAAATATGGGACGAGATTTCCCGGAAAGCCAACCAAACTTTCGATTATATCAGTACGCTTATCATGGTGGACAATTGGCTACCGAACTTCGACATGAACGAACAGATTTTGATTGACAAGCACATCCCGGAAAATTTGGAGAAGATTACATCCGACCTTGCCAACAGAAAAAGATGGCATGAACCGGTGACAGAGGAAGAAAGGCAGCAGCACCAAGGTTTTATGATGTGGACAAAAATGAATCCGGAAGTAGGCTTCGTGATGAGAAGCGAGCAGTATTTCAGAGTTACCACGGCCTGCATAAATTGTGGCGCATGCGTTTCCGTCTGTCCACGAGGCAACTACAGCATGACTTCCGAAGGGGTAAAAATGCGAGGCGACTGCGAATTTTGTTTCGCCTGCATACAGAACTGTCCGCAAAAAGCTATTCAGTTTGCCAAAAACGAAAACGACCCTCTTTTGTCCAACGGAGAAAGAAATCCTAATGCAAGATACCGCAACGAACATATTTCGTTGATGGATATTAAACGTGCAAACAATCAATTCTAAAAAAGAAGCGGACTCTAAAAGTTTGACAAAAACTCTCAGAGTCCGCTTTCTTCTTCAGCTTAAACCAAACAGAACTCAATCGCTCCCGGCTTCCAACCGTCCGGCAAAAGAGCATGTAAGCCACATCATTTGCCCTGCTTCTTATCCAATACATCTTTCTTCAAGGCAGACATTTCTCCTTGAATAAAGATACGCGTAAGATCATTCTTGCAATTCGTAAATACCTGTACGTGCTTTTTAAAACGTCCCGGCATCCTTCCTGTGCCATTGTATGTGACTACAATCTCGCCTGATGCACCGGGAGAGATAAAATCCTTCGGAAATTCAGCCACTGTGCAGCCGCATGAAGCATGAACATAGTTTATCACAAGCTTTCCTTTTCCTGTATTCGTAAATTTGAATACGCACTTCTGCACAGGATCATCTTGCGAGAACACTCCGAAATCAATTGTAGTCTTTTCAAATTTTATCTCCGGATATTTCTTTGCACTGGCACTACAAACCGTCATTGTCACAAGGACAAGCAATAGCAATCTGATTATTTTCATAAATATCTTTTTATTTGAATTGAATTTTATAGAGGAGCAAAGATACAAAAAAAACAACAGACTGATATTGAGTAGCTAAAAAGTTTTGTTCTGTTTTTGTCGGAATAAATTCAGAACAAGCCACAGGCACTGAGAGTCTTGTCCGCTATAAAATTGAAGCCCCATAAAAAAATTTTTGAATTCGTTTTTTAGAGGCAGGTTCAATTCTGACAAAATGATAATATATTCCACAATTTTTAGTCACAAATTAATTATTCACATCAAAATACCATCTTTTTGATTTCGCCAAATGTTAAAATTCTAAGCCCTCTGGAACGCTTCAAAATGAAGCGAGACGAACTTTTCTCGAAGAATGAGGATTCTACGCGCATTCCATGAAGGCTCTGAGAATTGTGAAATAGTGTTTCGTTTTGGAACGATTCTTTTACATTTATTAATTCCCGGCGAAGAGTTTTCGGAAAAAAGCTACTAAGTTTTCAAATTTCCAGCGCACTGTCGTCACATTTTCAGCGCACTGTAATTTTATTTCCAGTGCGCTGCCTTTTTATTTGCTGTGCGCTGAAAATTTAACGACAGCGCGCTGAAAAAATAAAAACAATGGGGAACTGGGAAAAGAACAGTTTACACCGACTAAAATATTAAAAAGTGTATAATTTATTGCTTTGTAAGTATGTCTGAACAGAATCTTAAAAGCGAGTGGATATGAAGTGACATTTGAGGGCAAAGAGGGCAAATTTAATTATAACACATTAATAGTCAACACATTATCAGAACGCTCAAAATTCTCAAAAAATTACGTCCGACGAACTTTTTTGAGAATTTTGAAAAATTTTATATTCTACTGATTATCAATAATTTATCTTTAAGCAAAAATTTTCGTCTCTTTGTCCACGGCAAAAAATCGTTCCAAGTGTTAAATTTACATTTTGAGCGAAAATATCATTTTGTCAAATCGAAAAATGCCATTTTAGCGTGTTTTTTGCTGTTTTGAGTGAGTGTATTCAAATTTTGTGTAAGCAGGGAGTATGTGAATACTCCTATATACTTATAAGAAATAAAAATTAGTTGAATTTTTAATGAACTATTGGATTTTGACACAAGACCAAAAACCTTGGAATACTTGGTAACAGCCTGAAACTGATTGGAATTTATTTGTCACCGTTTCTCGTCATGTAAATAAATGCCAAAGAATTTTTATTCTGCTTTATTTCTTTGTTCGCTTGGTTTGCACTATCTTTGCAACTTGAAATATATTTAAGGTAAAACTACAAATTAAGTATGGCTGAAACCAAATACATCTTTGTGACAGGAGGAGTTGCCAGTTCACTTGGCAAAGGTATAATCTCATCTTCAATAGGTAAGCTATTGCAGGCAAGAGGGTATAACATTACAATTCAGAAGTTTGACCCCTACATCAACATCGACCCGGGTACTCTCAACCCTTATGAACACGGCGAGTGCTACGTGACTATCGACGGTCAGGAAACAGACCTCGACTTGGGTCACTACGAGCGTTTCACCGGAATACAGACAACTAAGGCGAACAATATCACCACGGGGCGTATTTACCAGAGCGTAATAGACAAGGAGCGTCGCGGCGACTATCTTGGCAAAACGATTCAGGTGGTGCCTCATATCACAGACGAGATAAAGCGTGACATGAAATTTCTCGGTGCAAAAGGCACGTATGATTTCGTCATTACGGAAATTGGAGGAACTGTCGGTGATATTGAAGGTCTTCCATTCCTTGAAGCTATCCGCCAGTTGAAATGGGAATTCGGGAAGAATGCAGTGTGCGTCCATCTGACGTATGTACCTTATCTGGCAGCTGCCGGCGAGCTTAAGACAAAGCCGACCCAGCACTCTGTCAAGGAATTGCAGAGCCTTGGAATCCAACCGGACATCCTTGTATTGAGAGCAGAACACGAATTGTCAGAATCTTTGAGACGCAAGGTGGCAAGCTTCTGCAATGTTGACAAAGACTGCGTGGTGCAGAGCCTCGACCTGCCATCAATCTATGAAGTACCGGTGAAGATGCAGGAGCAGGGACTTGACACAGCCATTCTTCGCAAGCTCCAGATACCAATAGGAGAAACTCCGGGACTGGGTCCATGGAGAAACTTCCTTGAGCGCAGACGCAACGCTACAGAAATTGTAGATATAGCTCTTGTCGGCAAATATGATTTGCAGGATGCCTACAAGTCAATACTCGAAAGCCTCTCACAAGCAGGTACATACAATGACTACAAGGTGAAAACGCATTTTGTGAACAGCGAAAAGCTCACCCAAGAGAATGTAGCAGAAAAGTTAGAATGTATGGACGGTGTGGTAATCTGTCCGGGATTCGGTCAGAGAGGTATTGAAGGCAAAATCGTGGCTGCGGAATACTGCCGCAAGAGCGACAAGCCGACATTCGGTATCTGCCTCGGTATGCAAATGATGGTCATAGAATATGCACGCAATGTACTCGGATATGAGGATGCCAACAGCCGCGAGATGGACGGAAAGACCCCGCATAATGTCATCGACATCATGGAGGAACAGAAGAACATCACAAACATGGGAGGTACTATGCGCCTTGGAGGATACGAATGTATCGTGAAAGAGGGCAGCAAGACATTTGAGGCATATCAGTCAACCAAGATTGTAGAACGTCACCGCCACCGCTATGAGTTCAACAACGATTTCAAGAGTGAGTTTGAATCAAAAGGAATGGCTTGTGTGGGTCTGAACCCGGAAAGTGACCTTGTGGAAATAGTGGAAGTGCCAGCCAACACATGGTATATAGGAACACAGTTCCATCCGGAATACAGCAGCACTGTGCTTAAGCCACATCCGTTATTCCTTTCTTTCGTAAAAACTGCTATCGCAAAGAAGAAAGCTTGTTCTACAAACAGCGAGAACTTTCTATAAGCGGAAACAAAACATAAAACAAACCAAAACAGGCACCTTATAATGAAAATGGATAAGAATACCTTGATAGGCTTTCTTCTCATGGCATTGGTTGTGTTCGGCTTCATGGCGTATGAAAACCATACCCGGAAGGAGCAGTTGATAGAGCAACAGCAACAGGCTGTGCTTAATCAAGCTACCGAGCAAAAGAAATTGCAGGCGGAAGCTATCGAGGCAGAGAAAAAGGCGAAACAAGAAATTGCAGAAAAGACGGACACACTGAATCCGCTGTTTCTGGCACGTCAAGAGAATGAAGGAACCACTGTCATCGAAAATGAACTGCTCAAGCTGACAATCTCCAACAAAGGAGGTAAATTGTGCAAGGCGGAACTGAAGGACGACACATATAAGAGTCGCGACGGAGGAAACGTCATTCTTTTCGACAAGTCTGACTACAGCATGAATCTCATGTTCTCCGGAAAAGAGCACAACATTCTGACAGAAGAATTGTATTTCACTCCAACCGATGCTTCAAACAGCTCTGTCACAATGAAACTCCCTGTGGCAGAAGGAAGCATAGACATCAGTTATTCGCTTGTTCCGGAATCTTACATTCTGAACATGAATGTACAGGCAAACAATATAAGCGGTTTCTTCCCTGCAAAAAGCGGCTCTTTCGACATTATTTGGAATGAAAGAATACGTCAGCAGGAAAAAGGATATTCATTTGAGAACCAACACAGTACAATCGCATACAGAAGCGTAAAGAACAGTACGGACAACCTAAGTTCTACCGGTGCGGACGAGTTTGAAGACGAGTTTAAGGATCCTATCCGATGGATTGCGTTCAAAAACCAGTTCTTCAGCCAAGTATTGATTGCCAATGAAAGTTTTCAGGTAGATACAGTTTCTTCATATCGTCTGAAAGAAGGAAGCGGATACCTCAAGACTTACGGTGCAGCTCTGTCTGCCAAGTTCGACCCTTCGGGCAAAGCATCTACAGACATGAAGATGTATCTCGGTCCAAATAAGTTCTCTACGTTGAAAGACAATGAGGAGTTTTGCGAAAACGGTGCAGACCTTGACTTGCAGAGCCTTGTCTATCTCGGATGGCCTGTAATCAACCTCATCAACCGTTTCTTCATGGTGTATCTGTTTGACTTCATGACAGGATGGGGTATCAATATGGGTATAGTGTTGCTTTTGCTGACCATATTCATCAAGATTCTTGTGTTTCCTCTCATGCGCAAGTCATATCTCTCTTCTGCCAACATGCGAGTGCTTCGTCCGAAAATAGACGAAATCAGCGCACGCTACCCGAAACCGGAAGATGCAATGATGAAGCAGCAGGAAATAATGAAGCTTTATAGTCAGTATGGTGTGTCGCCAATGGGAGGATGTCTGCCGATGCTTATCCAGATGCCTATCTGGATTGCATTGTTCAACTTTATCCCTAATGCCATAGAGCTTCGCGGAGAGTCTTTCCTCTGGGCAGACGACCTCTCTACTTACGACGATGTAATCAGTTGGAATTTCCATATCTGGGGCATAGGAGACCACCTCAGCCTGTTCTGTATATTATGGTGTGTGGCAACAGTGCTCAATTCATGGTTCACCATGCGTCAGCAACGAGACTCCATGACACCGGAACAACAGCAGCAGATGTCTATGATGAAGTGGATGACTTATCTTATGCCTGTAATCTTCTTCTTCTCATTCAACGGATATTCATCGGGACTTAACTACTACTACTTCATTTCAAGCATCATTGGTGTGGCAATGATGTGGTATTTGCGTAAGACGACAGACGATGCCAAACTTCTTGAGAAACTTGAAGCACGGTATCGCGAGCGCAAGCAGAACCCTAAAAAGAGTTCGGGAATGATGGAGAAATTCCAAGCAATGCAAGAGAAGCAAATGGAAATACTTCGTCAGCAGCAGATGCAACAGCAGAACAAGAAATAGAACATGACGGAGAAGAATGAAAAATAGGGAATAACCAATTTATATCATGTCCGGACTTCCTTAGCTATTCCGGCAATATAAAAATCCCGGTTTTTCATTCTTCTCATTTGTTTTGCAACTTTGAATCTTTACTAAATATTAATAAATACATTATTTATGAACCATTCAACTTTAGCAATGTTGACAGCAGGAATCTTATCCTTGTCGGAGGCAAAAGCAGAAGAAAGTTCTGTTTTCATAGGAAGGCAGACCCCGGAGCTGAAAGAACGCAGACTCACTCCTGAAGCATTGTGGGCAATGGGACGCATAGGCGGATATGATGTTTCCCCCGATGCCAAAAGCATTGTGTACAATGTCAGCTACTATAGCGTAGAACAGAACAAAAGCCATACAGTTATTTATACACTCGGTGCAGACGGTACCGACAGCAGCAACGGCAAACTTCTGACTTCAGCCGTATCAAGCGAACTTTCCCCCAAATACATCAAAGGAGGAAAGCAGATTGCATACATGGCTCCAGACAAAGCCGGTATCATGCAGCTGTGGACAATGAATGCGGACGGAAGCAACAGAATGCAGATTTCCAATCTCAAACGTGATGTAGAAGACTACCAGTTCTCACCAGACGAGACGCAGGTGCTTATTATTCATTCAGTCAAGTATGGAGAAAGAACCGTTGATGTTTATCCCGACCTTCCTAAAGCAAGCGGACGTATCATCGACGAAGCCATGTTTCGTCATTGGGATGAATGGACAGAAACCATTCCGCATCCATACATATATCATTTCAACGGAACAGAACTTGCCACAGACCCTATTGATATATTAAAGGATGAGCCTTACGAATGTCCGATGAAACCTTTCGGAGGTATAGAGCAGCTGGCATGGAGCCGGGACAGTAAAAAAGTGGCTTACACTTGTCGCAAAAAAACAGGACTCGACTATGCTACAAGTACGGATTCGGACATTTTCCTTTATGACATTGAAACAGGAAAAACGACCAATCTCTGCAAACCAGCTGATTACAAAGCACCGGAAACAGACTACACCCTGTCTTTGAAAGACCAGCATGTCAATACCCAAGCTGCCACATCATCGGCAGACCTTAACCTTGGTTATGACACAAACCCACAGTTTTCTCCTGACGGGAAATATATATCATGGCAGAGCATGGAACGAGACGGATATGAAAGTGATCGTAACCGCTTGTGCATCTATGAAATCTCAACAGGAAAGAAAACTTATATCACAGAACTGTTCCAAAGTAATGTTGACAGTTATTGCTGGGCTGCAAACTCAAAGATTGTTTATTTCATAGGTACATGGTTCGGCACAACACAGGTATATGCAGCCGATTTGCAAGGCAACATCAGAAAAATCACAGAGGGAATGTATGACTACACTTCAGTCTCTTTGTGCGGAAATCTCCTGTTGTGCGGCAGACAGTCCATGAAAGAATCACCGGAACTTTATTTGGTCAACCCTGCTCTGTCCCCTGAAGGGAAAAAAGTCAACACAGCCAAAATCGACAAGAACAAGAAAGTGATGCGGCTTGGCGGAAAATCCACTTACGACTTTGAGGATTGTAACATAGATAACGATGCAGTCACAAAGAACGTAATCCAGCTGACACACGAGAACCAATATTTCCGCGAACACATAGATTGGGGAAATGTAGATGGCTATGTTTCAACAGCCGTGGATGGAAAAAAGATTCTGTCATGGATTATTTTACCACCCAACTTCGATGAATCAAAGAAGTACCCTACCCTTCTGTTCTGTGAAGGAGGACCTCAAAGCCCTGTAAGCCAATTCTGGAGCTACCGATGGAACATGCAGATTATGGCAGCCAACGGGTACGTTGTAGTGGCTCCAAACCGCCGTGGTCTTCCGGGCTTCGGTATGGAATGGCTTGAAGAAATCAGCACAAACTACGGCGGTCATTGTATGGACGACTATCTGAGTGCAATAGACAATGCAGCCAGGGCCTATAAATACATAGACACCGACAGATTGGGCTGTGTTGGTGCAAGTTTCGGAGGATTTAGTGTATATTGGCTTGCCGGACACCACAACAAGCGTTTCAAATGCTTCATTGCTCATGATGGAATCTTCAATCTGGAACAGCAGTATCTGGAAACCGAAGAAGCATGGTTTGCCAATTGGGACCTCGGCGGTGCTTTCTGGCACAAAGACAATGACGCGGTGAAACGTACATTTGCAAACTCCCCTCACCGTTTCGTCGATAAATGGGATGCACCAATCCTCTGCATACACGGAGAAAAAGACTACCGCATTGTGGCAAGTCAGGCTATGGCGGCATTCAATGCAGCGCGTTATCGTGGCATACCTGCAGAACTTCTCATATTCCCAGATGAGAACCATTGGGTACTGAAACCTCAGAACGGCATACTTTGGCAGCGCCGGTACTTCAACTGGCTTGACAAATGGCTTAAGAAATAAGAACAGACAGATATGACGGATTCAAAACCGACAATAAGGATTTTTAGTCCGTCATATCGCATGATATCAGAAATCCAACCTAATTAATCACTCAAACATGTCAAAAGAAAAAAAGACAAACTCAAATAATAATGCTTCTTTTAAAGCAAATCCCGTAAAAAATCTGAGCGATTCAAAAGGAGCACGCTGGTCTGCCTTATTCATTGTGGCATTCACCATGATGGCAGCATACTATGTCAATGATGTCATGGCTCCTTTGAAATCCATGCTCGAAGAACAACTCCACTGGACAAGCGGAGAATTTGGTTTCTTTACAGGAGCCTACAGTTTTCTAAACGTATTCCTCCTCATGCTTATCTGGGGGGGACTTATCCTCGATAAGTTCGGTATACGTTTCACTGGAATTCTTTCCACAGTACTTATGGTTGCAGGTACAGCCACAGAATACATTGCCATTACCCAATACACCAATTCGTCAGAAGTCATCATGGGATATAAACTGGATGTATTCATGGCTTCAGCAGGCTATTCAGTATTTGGTGTCGGTGCAGAAGTTGCAGGTATCACTGTTACCAAGATTATCGCAAAATGGTTTCAAGGAAAAGAAATGGCACTTGCCATGGGAGTACAAGTCGCACTCGCACGTATCGGTTCACAAGCAGCATACGCTGTCGCCATACCAGTGGCAAAAGCATGGAATCTCGACACACCGCTGTTCATCGGAGCCATCGTACTTGTAGGCGGACTGATAGCATTCCTCGCTTTCAGCTTTATGGACCGCAAGCTTGACAAACAAATCAAAACCAGCAATATCACATCAGACGAAGACAAGTTTTCTTTCAAAGACGTGGCTGCCGTGGTAAAGAATCCGGGATTCTGGCTTATCGCCCTTCTGTGCGTACTCTTCTATTCTTGCGTTTTCCCATTCCAAAAGTTCGCCACAGAACTCATGGTTACAAAATATTCTGTAGATGAAGACCTTGCAGGAACATTTGCCGGACTCCCCGCACTCGGTGCACTCTTCCTCACTCCTCTCTTTGGAGGTATGATAGACAAAAAAGGAAAAGCAGCCTCCATCATGATGCTGGGTGCAGCCATGCTGATAGGTGTACACTTCGTTTATTCACTGCCATTCATTCATAGCCCTTTCATAGCCATCGGACTGATGATTATACTTGGCATTGCATTCTCACTCGTACCGTCAGCCATGTGGCCGTCTGTAGCCAAAATCTTCCCTGTCAAGCAACTCGGTACAGCATACGCACTGATATTCTTCATCCAGAACATAGGATTGTGGGGAATACCGGCTCTCATAGGACTGGTGCTTGAGAAATACTGCATTGTAGGTACAGAAGGCGGAAAGAATCTCTACGACTACACTCTGCCGATGATTATCTTCACAGGCATTGCGTGCCTTTCCCTTCTTGTTGCATTCTTGCTGAAAGCAGCAGACAAGAAATACGGCTATAAACTTGAAGAAGCGAATATCAAGAATTAAAATAACTAAAAAACTATCTATTATGTTTGAAGGACAACCAAAAGGTTTGTGGACACTGGCATTGGCAAACACCGGAGAACGATTCGGCTACTACACAATGCTGGCAGTCTTTGCCCTTTTCTTGGGCGAAAATTTCGGTTTCTCGGCAGGCACAGCCTCTGAGATTTACACATGGTTTCTGACCGCAGTCTATTTCTTGCCACTCTTCGGTGGTATGGCTGCAGACAAATGGGGCTATAACAAGATGGTAATCATCGGTATCGTCATCATGTTCCTCGGCTATCTGCTGCTTTCTATCCCTCTGGGTCACGACACAGCAGCTGCAGCAGCGATGGGTCTTGCGCTCCTGCTTGTGAGTCTTGGTACAGGACTGTTCAAAGGCAACTTGCAGGTGATGGTGGGCGACCTCTACAATGCCCCTGAATACGCAAACAAGCGTGACTCAGGCTTCTCGCTCTTCTATATGGCGATTAACATCGGTGCACTCTTTGCTCCTACAGCCGCAATCCGCATCATGGACTGGGCACAGCTGTCACTTGGCTATTCAAAGGCTGACTCCTATCACTTTGCCTTTGCTGTAGCAGCAGTGTCAGTAATTGTGAGCATCCTCATCTATGCACTCGGACGCAGCACTTACAGCCAAGTACTCACATCTGCACGCAAGACCACCTCTGCCGGTAACAAGGAAGAGAAAGACACTATGAGCAAGAGCGAAGTAAGAGAACGCATCGTCTGCCTCTGCCTCGTCTTTGCCGTTGTCATCTTCTTCTGGATGGCATTCCATCAGAACGGACTCACGCTCACATGGTTTGCTGATGAGTTTACAGCTACTACATCTTCCGGAATACAGAGCATGTTGTTCGATGTACTCAACCTCGTAGCCTGCATATTCATCGTATTCGGTTTGTTTGGCATATTCCAAAATAAGACACCAAAGGGCAAGTTATTAAGTATAGGTATAACAGTACTCGCCATAGCCTATCTCTGCTACAAATATACAATACTTGAACCGGAAATTTCGCTCAGCGCACCAATCTTCCAGCAGTTCAACGCTTGCTTCGTGGTAATGCTCACTCCAGTCAGCATAGCACTCTTCGGATGGCTGGCAAAGAAAGGCAAAGAACCTAAAGCACCGGTAAAAATCGGTCTGGGTATGCTCGTAGCAGGTTTTGCATACCTGCTGATGATGGTGTTCTCTATAGGTCTTCCGGCAAGTGACCACCCTAATCACGTGGCTGACGCATCACCTTACCTTCTTGTCAACACTTACCTCATCCTTACTTTCGCTGAGCTGCTTCTCTCTCCGATAGGCATCTCGTTTGTAACAAAAGTGGCACCAACGAAATATAAAGGCATGATGATGGGCGGATGGTTCGTGGCAACAGCTCTCGGAAACAAGCTTGTATCAATTCCGGGACACATGTGGGACATGCCTCTGCCTGTTGTATGGGGAACATTGATGGCTATCTGTCTTGTTGCCGCACTCTTCATCTTTGCTATCATAAAGAAGCTCAACAAAGTAGCTTAACAAAAGTTCTGAACTAAAGGCTGGTAGGAGCTTGACGAGTTGTCATAGCACAACCACATCGAAAGCCCCCACCCCAGACCAATAAACAGAACATCACATTCTAAAAATCCCTTCTGGTCATTGCAACATTGCAAAAATACCAGAAGGGATTTTTCTTATCTACTTCTCAAAAGAACAAAAAACATAACCTCCCCTACTTTAACCATCCATATTATTATCTCTGCAAAAAAATTATCACCTTACAAGACAAAAGGGACCAATATTTGTTACTTATACATCAGAAAATAATATAAATTGTACCTTTTATCAATTTGAAGGTAAAGATTAAAGAAGTAACTTTGCAATGACAATAACAAGCACATAAAAAATCAGACAACAAAAAAACAAATCAAAATTTCAAAATTATGAAACTGATTCCAGCATACACATGGACTAAAGAACTAAAAAAGATGAGAAAAAGCAACCTTAACTTTATGAGTCAACCTTGGGCTTCAGGAGTGACGCTCCTTATTTGTGTGATAATAGCCATGTTGCTTGCAAACCTAAGCTTCACCCGTGACATTTATCATGCCATACTCGAAACAGAGCTTTCCATGTCCATCCAAAGCCCTACGAATGTAGAAACAGGACTACGTGCAATAGACTGGGTATTTCCAAAAGATATGACCGTCGAAAGGTTCATCAATGACATACTGATGGTTGTCTTCTTCTTCACCGTAGGTCTGGAAATAAAGCGCGAAGTGGTGTGTGGAGAATTATCCAATGTAAAACGCGCCATGCTCCCCGTCATAGCGGCAGCAGGAGGAATGATGGCTCCCGCACTGATTTACACTATCTTCAACCACGGCACATTTGCAAGCAGCGGATGGGGAATCCCTACCGCCACAGACATTGCTTTTGCTGTGGGAATAATGTCTATACTTGGAAATAAAGTGCCAGTATCACTCAAAGTCTTTCTTACGGCACTTGCCATAGCCGACGACCTCGGAGCCATACTTGTAGTGGCATTCTTCTACGGAGGCTCTATCAACATTCCGCTTCTGAGCATTGCACTGCTTCTGATTGCCATAGTTCTGGTAATGAACAAACTCGGCGAGAAGCGGATGATGTTCTACATGGTTCCGGCAATCGCAATATGGTTCCTTTTCTATTATTCAGGAATACACTCCACCATGTCGGGAGTTGTAATGGCATTCCTCATACCTATGGATGCACGATTCTCACGAGCATATCTGAACCGCAAGAGCAGAGAATACGAAAGAAAGCTGACAGAATATGACCAGTGTGAAGGAGAAGAAAATATAGCATTCCCTAACGGTCCGCAAAGACACTGCCTGAGAAGAATTAGCTACATATCAAGAAACTCAATAGGAATGAGCTACCGTCTGGAACATGCACTGAACCGTTGGGTTAATTTCGGAATCATGCCTATATTTGCACTTGCCAATGCCGGAGTTGTGATACCGGATCTCAGCTATTTCAACATCTTCCAGTATTCAGCGGAAGCCGGTTCTGTAGGAATGGGAATATTCTTCGGACTGTTGCTTGGAAAACCAATAGGAATTACGACTGCAAGCTACATCGCCATCAAATGCAAAATCGGTGAGAAACCGGCAAACTCAAATTGGGCAATGCTTTTCGCAGTAGCCTGCCTCGGAGGTATCGGCTTCACAATGTCCATCTTTGTAGATACACTTTCATTTGGAGAATTAAACCCTTCTATGGTTGAAACGATGAGAGCCAGCGGAAAGATTGCAGTACTCCTTGCATCGCTATCTTCAGGCATACTCGGAAGCATACTCATAAGAATATTCAGCCAAATGAAGAAAGAAACAGCATAAGGTAATGGTTCTACGGTAACGATAACAAACATTGCACATCAAATGCAATCACATAATATAAAAAACAACTTTTTTTCATAAAAAATGCTACCTTGCTCGTAAAACATGTTTTATAGCATAAAAAATAGTATTCTTTATCCGATAAAAAGTCCCACCTTTGTAATCGTTATCCTGAAAACAATCTTTTTACCTTAGAAACTAATACCTATTGAAAGTAGAGAGTGCTTCTTTGTGAAAAGAGGCACTTTTTTGTATATATACCCCAACTCTGTGCAAAACATTGCCAAACTAAAGTCCAAGTCCCTAAACATCCTTAAACTTTACACACTATTGAGAAATTCACATCCGGATTTCCCAAAGACTTATACAGATATATCCACAAGCCCTCAACCGATTTACACCGTCTCCTCCGCTTAGAACCACTCCGCTACAGCCCTTTCAATATCAAATGATTTGCATTATCGACAAGATGTGTATCCAGCGAAGCAAGATAAATCATTGTGGTACGTTCCGAATCATGCCCCATGCCTTCACTAATCACAGAAACTGGAATATTCTTGCTTCGTGCAATTGAAGCCCACGAATGGCGCGCAACATACATCGTCAAGGGGATGGACAGTCCGACCATGCTCCCTATCCTTTTAAGTTTGCAGTTGACAAAATGCGACACCCTCTTATACTGCTTCCTTTCATCCCCTGTATCCGTCACTATCGGCAAAAGATATTTTGTGTCAACATGCCGATACTTATCCAGAATACTCTGCATACAAGATTCCCACCTGATGAACAGTTGCTGTCCGGTTTTCTGCCTCTTATACGACAAGACACCGTTTTTAAGATCCGTTTTTTTCAAATACGTCATATCAACAAAAGCCATTCCCCTTGTATAGAAACTGAACATGAAAATATCCCTCGCATAGTCCAAAGTCGGAAACTTGGTCAAGTCGAGCAATTTAATCTTTCTGACCGCTTCAAGAGGAATGGCACGCTTCACCGTCTTGCCCACTCCCGTATATACATTCCGGAACGGATTACGCTGCACAGTTATCCCCTTCTCTACCGCACGATTATATACCGCACGCATTACCCTCATATAGAACGAGCTTGTGTTCAGCCCCACTTGCTCTTCCTTCCTAAGAAACGCTTCGTAGGCAAACATCAAATCAGAATCAAAATCATCAAACATAATATCCTTGTCGCCTATAAATCGCATGAAACTATTCAGTGTAGTAAGATAAGTCTCACTTGTACGCTCTTTCCCCGAAGCTTTGAGAATCTCTATCACATGGTGCATAAACGGAAGAACAAACGCCTCATCGGCAGGATTTAAATAGGAATAAACAACATCATTCACTGTATATGCCCTGTTCTCTCTCTCATAAAAGGAAATAATTCTAAGCAGCCTCCGCTCATCTTTTGCAACTCTCCCTCTCAAATCGCACAAAAACCGCCCTCTGTCCGTATCCGGCGAGTCCGGCAAACGAACATTACATTTCTGGGAATCCCATTCCTCCGGAAAAATCTTATAACCGGTAGTAATGTATTTTACCATACGCTCATGAAACAACTGATAATAGACCGTACCTTCTTTTCCAATCACAGATGAAGGTCTGAATTTAATTTTTACTTTTGCCATATTATTTACCTTTAACAATAAAATTAAGTGAGGTGTAAAAATAATGCCTTTATCCATCAAGTGCGTTTACACAGAATCCAATTGTTTTAGATGAGTATATTCATACAGACTACTCACACTGTTGAATATCCCCACTTGAAGCGCCAAGAGAAACACGCTAAAAAGCCACTTTTTAAAATGACAAAATGATATTTTCGTCCAAAATAAAAATTTAACACTTCAAGCGATTTTTTGCCAATGACAAAGAGACAAGAATTTCAGCTGAAAGATAAATTACTGATAATCAAATAAATACAAATCTTCTCAAAACATTCAAAAAAACACACCGGACGCAAAAATTCAAGAAGTTTGAATATTCTAATATTCTATTGATTCTTAATAAGTTACATTCAAATTAACTATTTTCATCCTCAAATACAACCTTAAATCCATTCACTTTTCAGTTCATGTTCTAACACTCTCCAGAGATAGCAATTTATACACTTCTTAACATCTCAACCGAAGCAAACTGTCTTTTTCTTCGTTTCCCGATGCTTTTTTAATTTCAGCGCGCTGCCGTCAAATTTTCAGCGCACAGTGAG
>JAGASY010000011.1 GCA_017621515.1 Bacteroidaceae bacterium | reverse complement strand
GCCTCGTCCCCCCTCCGCCCCCGACACACGGGACGGAGGGGGATTGCTTTTTCAGGGGAAGTGCCGGAGGACACCGGGCCGGGGCGCAAGCCCCTCCGTATTCCTCCCGGGAGGTCTGAACAAAGGGTCTCTTGTGGGTCGATGTGAAGAATCGGCTGCTAAAACAACGGGCAAAAGTTAGCTGTATTCGCCCATTATTTTAACAACCGTTTTTTTATATTGCCCCGTTTTATTATATGATAGTTTATTGGTAATGTAAATAATCAATATCTATCCATCCTTCTTCTTTCTGGTCATTAAAAGTATAAATACCGATACGATCTCCGCGATAATTCCCCCATATCATTTGATAAGGTTCACCAAACGCTTGGAATGTATCACCATTTAAGCTATAATAAAATTGTGATTTTCCATCAAGTCCCCATTTCGATTGTAACCAAATATAAGATTGGAGTATTTCTTTGCCTAAAGTCGGATTATCATTATTGCGGTATTCCAAATATCGTTTTCCGTTTTTTTGAATAATACCTAATGCCGAACTTTGGGAAGATATATGGCATAATCCAGCCTTTTGTCCATCTGCCATTCGACTGATATCTATCTTGACAGTAACACTGTTTGTTGGTGTACAGAATGAACGTTGAGTCAGTGTGTTACCTGCACTCAGCAGTCGATTGTGTTCTATCGGCTGAAAAGCTTTTAATCTAAGCCATCCCGGACGTTCCGTAAGTGAGAATTTTTCTGCACGCGGTTGATAGTTCCATTGCCATTGTGCCGATAATTGTGATTGGTCAAAATCATCACTTCGTTGTATATGTAGTTTCTCTTCTTCCATTGCTGGCATTGGGGATTGCCATTTCATAGTGCCAATCTTTTCAGGAAGCACTTCTCCTATAATAGGCCAGTCTTCAATCCAATTCACAGGCAGTAAACTGACGATTCTTCCGCTCCAGTCGCCTTTGCCGTGATGCGTCAGAAAATACCAATTTCCATCTTTTCCTTGTATAATGCCTCCCTGATTAGGTTCGTTGGCTTCGTAACTGGCTAAAGCTAATTGCCTTTCTTCTTTATAGGTTCCCATCATCTTTTTGGAGCGTTTTGCCATTACATAGCGTCCGATATTGTTTTGGTGCTCACTGAATACCAAATACCACCAATCACCAACCTTTATCAATTTGTTTGCCTCACGGTGATTACCTTGGTTGATGAGTTTTGCAGAACGGCGGTCTATACTTTTTCCGTCAGATGACATTTTGAAAAGATAAGTTTTGTAGCCGTCTGCAAAATGAGTGCCTACAAAACAGGCATTTCCTTTTTCATCCCATGCAGCCGTACAGTCATCCCATCCGGGTTCATTCAACAGACAGGTCAAAGGTTCCCAAGGACCTTCTGCTTTAGGAGCAGAGGTCATGAAATAGCCTTCGTCAGGAGTGCCGAAAAAGAGATAGAAACGGTCATTATGATAACGGAGAGTTCCAGCCCATACACCTCGCCCACGGCGGTTCATACGTTGCCAACCTAATTCTGGGCTGATTTGAGTTAAATCTGCGATAATGTTGGTACAGATTTCCCAATTAACCAAATCTCTGGAATGCAATAAGGTCATACCCGGAGAAAACTGCATGGTGGATGAAATGGCATAATAGTCATCACCTACTCGAATGCAATCCAAATCACTGTAATCCGACGGAATAATCGGATTATAGTAAGTACCATCCGGCTGTTCTCCCCAAGAAGTCCATTCTCCCCACTGACGGGTTTCTTGAGCATGGAGAGGAAAACTTAAACCAACTGCTATAGCTATAGACATAGCAAAATGAAAATTCCGTGTAAACATATTCTTTGTAAATATCTTGAATGAAACTTATTATTATTTCTTGATGATACATCCTCTGACAATGCTACCATTCTTGAAATCTGAGCCAAAATAGAATCCCGGTTCTGGTGGCTGATTATATCCTACGTTTTCCGTGGCTACACTGATACGATAGGGTATATCTTCCATGAATGTATGGAAACGATATGGAGTAGATAGGGTAGTGGTGTATATCCTAAGTTCCTCACTGTCGGTTGTGTGTATGATGACCTCTTCCCGCCAGTCTCCCATGATGTCTGCTGAGAGACATGGATTATTCTTTGTTCCGTTATTGAATGTACATTCCTCCCTGAAACTTTTAAGTGTATATGTTCGTTTCTCTTTCCAGTCATATTTGCTCACCGTACCCTTGTCGAGTAGCTCCCTCAATAAATCCCCGTCCCACCAGACCGCAGAATTCATAGATATTCGTGATGGTACGGCTATTATTTTTCCTTCTATATTGCGTATTCCGCCTGAAGCGGCAGACCACATTTCCAGTCCATAACTCTCCGGATCTATGTCTGCTGCCATTCCGCGCCCTACATCTGATTTGTCCGGAAGCTGAAATATAATTTCTCCTGTAGAAGCATCACGGAAATCCGAACCGTCACGTTTATTCTCGTGTACATCCCATATTTGCAGTTTGTCACTGTCCGGATAGAAAGCATATTGGTGTATAGCATCCCCGTGCCCCATTCCTGTATTGTACAGCCCCTGTCCGTCATGGTCTATCGCCATTGAGCCGTATGTTATTTCGTCACATCCGTCACCATCTACATCCCCCACACGTAGATTATGATTTCCTTGTCCCGCATAATCGTGCCATGCTGCATCATTGGTGTCAAACTTCCAGCGCAAAGACAGGTTCTTTCCGTTCCAGTCATACGCTGCAAGTACAGTTCTTGTATAGTATCCTCTGCACATCACCACACTCGGGTGTATGCCGTCGAGATAGGCGATACAAGCAAGAAAACGGTCGCAGCGGTTGCCGTAAGAATCTCCCCAGTCCTCTGGATTTCCACGTTCCGGAACATAATCCACCGTTTGCATGGCTGCACCGGTTTTGCCATTGAATACAGTCAGATATTCGGGACCAGTCAGTATTCTTCCCTCCACTCTGACCTGTTTCGACTTCATTTTGCCCTGTATGTGCTTGTCTATTATGCCGGAAAATCGGTGGTCGGCAGCCGAATCACCGATACAGTGTCCGGTTCCATCTACAGTGCCGTCACCTGTTTTCATCACAACCTCCGCACATCCGTCACCGTCAAGGTCATACACCATGAATTGAGTGTAATGCGCCCCTGCGCGTATGTTATGTCCGAGGTCAATGCGCCACAATTTCTCACCGGATATTTTGTAACAGTCTATATACACATTGCCCGTATAGCCTTCGTGTGAATTGTCATGCGCATTCGACGGTTCCCATTTCAATATGATTTCGTATTCGCCGTCTCCATCTACATCACCTACACTTGCATCGTTGGCACTATACGAGTAGGGTTGCCCATTAGGAGTAACACCGTCCGAAGGCTTGTCAAGTCGGATAGAGAGATAGTCGTCCGGAGCATCAGATTTCAGACAGAATTTTCCATCCTTGCGATGCGACTCTTTTCCGTTGTCTATAGTCCTGACTTCATAGCATACATCTTTGCGACTGCCTTTGTGCTTGAAAAAGGTCACATCCTTTATAGGTTTATGATTCAGACGCTTGCCATTGCAATATACATTAAAAGATGTATTTATAGGGTCTGAAGACAAGTATCTCCACGAGAGAAAAACACTGTCGCCGTGAGCATATTTTACAGCTGTCAGCGATCTGCCCAAGTCTTCACGCTGTATTTTTGAATAGTCGTATCTGGGCTGTGACGAAATACGGCTGCATATTATTGCCAGTATGATAAAGGCTGTCAATTTCTTCATGAGATACTTAGATATAAAAAAGGTGTGCCAAATCACATATATTCCATCCGTCGGAAGTTTCCCATGTCCGTATATATAGAATAAGTCATATTTCTACCGATATACGGACGGAGTGTTTCAATGGATTGTGGATGGAATGTGTGATTTGGCACACCTTTGTTTGTTTTCAGACAAATTTATTATTTTAATTGCTTGGTATATTTCTTGAGAGGAAGTGTATAGCTCAAAGAATAAAGCTTTAAATCGACAATGAAGCTATTTACAGGAATAGCATCGGCATTAGGGTATTTTGTAGCAACAGACTCCCAGTTTTTTTCGTAGATTGTAGCCTTTACCTTGTCCAGTGTGATGCCTTCCACTTTTTTATCGTATGTCTTGATTGCTTGTTCATTACATTTAGCCTGTGCAACAACCGGTATGCTGACTGAAACCTCTGCCTTCTCCATAAACACTGATTTGCCGCCAGTATATCCTAACTCGTCTAAACTTTTACGAACAAGAGAATCGTACATTATAGAGTCTTCTTTGCTTGTATAAGCCGGAGAAAATACAATTGTATCACTTGAGCAGTAATAAGACATTTCTGCCGATGCTTTTGTGTCATCATCATCCATACACGAAGTGATGCACATGAATGTGAGTAATAATGTGGCTGTTCCTAACCAAACTTTCTTCATAACCTTTTTATTTTATATGTTTCGGCTGCAAATATAGGTAATAAAAGGATTGTCGGATATAAATTAACTGTTTTTTTCGTTAAATACAAGTTATGAATTACAAAAAAGCTTTAGAACGAAACAGAGTGATACCAAAAAGAAAGAGATTGCTGGATTTTTGGTGCAAAAATTGAGAGACTATTTGCTCCAATGCGAATGGTCGTTTTTTATTTGATTACCTTATAAATTAAATTAAATTTTTTACTGATTCATACATTAGTCGTTACCAGTATTTAAGCTCCCATAAAAAAATTTTTGACATCGTTTTTGGGAGGAATGTTCCGTTTTGACAAAATGAGAGCTTTTCGGACTATTTTGAATCTTGTTTGTTAGTTTCGTGCTTGTTTTATGTCTTTTTGATTTCTTCAAATGTTAAAATTTTAAGCCCTCTGGAACGCTCCAAAATGAGGCTCGTCGAACTTTTCTCGAAGATCGGGGATTCTACGCGCATTTCGTGAAGGCTCTGTGAATTGTGAAAAAGTGTTTCGTTTTGGAGCAGTTCTTTTACATTTATTTATCTCCTGCGAAGAGTCCTTGGAAAAAAACTACTAAGTCTTCAAATTTCCAGCGCACAGTTTTTTTCTTCACAGCGCACTGCAATTTTATTTGCAGCGCAGTAGAAATTCTCCCACTGTGCGCTGAAAATTTGACGGCAGCGCGCTGAAAATAAAAAAACAGAGGGAAGCAGAAAAGAAGGCAGTTTGCTTAGGAGAAAAATGTTAAGAAGTGTATAAATCGGGCATTAGAAAAGTGTCTGAACAGAAAGTTAAAAGTGAGTGGCATTTTGAGGATTTTTGAGAGCGAAAATGACGACTCTGAATGTAAAATATTAATAATCAATATATTATCAGAATGCTCAAAACATCCAAAAATTTGCGTCTGGCGCGTTTTTTTGAATGTTTTTTGTAAAACTGTATTTTATTGATTATCAATCGTTTATCTTGATGATGAATTTTTTGTCTCTTTGCCCTCGTCCAAAAATCGCTTAAAATGTTAAATTTTTATTTTTGGCGAAAATATCATTTTGTCATTTTAGAAATTGAGATTTTTGTGTGTTTTTCACTGTTGAACGTACCCGCTTAAAGCAATGAGGATTCCAAGGTCTCTCAGACCATGGGTACACAGGCAAGTCCTCAGTCTATAGCGCCAAATGTATATATGTTTTGAATGGCAAGTTATATGCTTATATAAAGTAAATGAACACCCCAATAAAAAAGGAATGGCTATAAAAAAGTCAATTCCCACCAGTAGGTCAGGAACATCAAGGTTACGAAAAACATACTATTAATTGAGGCATATTGGATTTTATTGAAAGAGGACATGCAAGTTACATAAAAGTATTTGCGTGCCCTCATTGTTTGTTCTAATAAAAAAATCATTCTTTCGTCTAATTTACAACACTGCTTACTTGGTTGTTCGTTCAACGGAGATTCCTTCAGACCATCTTGTTGAAATCGACCATACTTAGATTTTTAATGGGATGATAAAATGTCTTGTCCGTCCGTTCATATTGATATTTATGTTCGTATAATTCTGCCGGTCCCCATGACAACTGGAACTGATAGCCGTAGTTTTCAAATTGTCTGATTAAGAAATCTCCGTTATATGCCATTGTCGGAAGAAGAAATTCATAATAAAAAGAATTGTTAGTCTGTATAAATATAGTCAATCTCTGTTTCTGCATTAATCCTCTGTGCAAATTCTGAAAAGCAACCATTAAGAACTATATCATTTTTACCCTTCTCTATGCCATAACATACCACAAAGTGATATTGATTCCAATACAAGATACAAGGAAAAACACCTTCTTCAACCAACTGTCCAAAAGTTATTTTCACACCAACTGTATCAAAACCAATATATTGTGCCCCCTCATTTATCCCCTGCATATTAACACCACGGCGAGAAATGTAACAGTGTCTTCGCAGCATCTCTGCAGAGTAATTTAAACCATAGAATTTGGCTATCATACGTAATGATGTCGGACCACAATCAGAAACATTGTGCTGTCTGTAATGAGGGAAATGTTTTAGCTTATTCATGTTTTCTATTACTTTTTCTTGGATTCTTATTGAAATGATAAATGATGTGCGCCATGACATAATGCGGCAGTGAGCGGCACCACGTTTCGGTACGTCCTTGGGCATTCACTTCATATTGTGTTGATGAAAGCTGGTGGAGGATATCGAAAGCTTCGATGCGTGCGATGAGTTTGCTCTTGAACAGCGGCTGACTGATGGAGACGTTCAGCACAAAGTCGTCAGTGTTCAGTTCACTGCTGCCATATCCTCGGCGTGAGTACATGTTTCCATCGGCGGAAACAGTTGTGTTCAGTACTGGGATAGTGTAGCGGACAAAAAGTCCGTACTGGAAATCGGTAGCATTCAACGTCTCAAAGTTGTACATCTTTCCCTCACTGTGCCGCCAACGGATGTCTCCTGTGACACGTACATTAAGTCCACCCTTATTATATTGTATATATGCACCATCATGCAAAGTCAGGGTGTTGACCGCATTCAGATTGCTATTGGTCTCTCCTTCAAGCATAATGTGGTCTAACCAATGAGTGAAATTGCCGTCAAAGTTATTTTCCACAGTCCAAAGTCTGCCGGCATCAAGAGTGTAAAAGATATCAGCTCTCGCCTTGACATCGTATGTTCCGTGTATATTTTCCGGACGATATGTATAGACACCTGTTGACGGATTGAAGCTGACAGACTGTGAGACGTTGTTATGAACGTAGCTATATCTCGCAGACAGGGTATAATTGTGCCTGGGAGCGCGAGTATCTTTGTATTCCGTAGAGATAGAGGTCTCGGCAAACCAAGGTTTCAAGTTCGGGTTTCCGATACGTACAACCAAAGGGGTGGCATTGTCACGGAAATCAATCTGATTCATCAGTGCTGAATTGGATTCGTATTACAGTTGATAAATTTGTTATGCATAACTTGAGTGAATGCAATTTGTATGTTGCCACTGCCTAATCCTTTGCTTAGACAACACCTTTATTCTTTTATTTGTTGAATTTATAAATGAGAGGCTAAGAGCACAGTATTATGTGTTAATGCTACTTTAGGTCTTCACAGTGTACCAATATTACATAAAATTTGATACAGCAATCAAGGTTTCAATGTGTTTACTTCTTTTTAGGATTATAATTGAAATGCCATTGCGCTCGCAGCATGGCATAACTTGGCATGGAGCGTTGCCATGTGATGACACGACCTTGCGCATTGACAGCATATTGTGTACTGCGACGATTGCGGAGAATGTCTATTGCACCAGCATATACCACCAGCCTTCCCTTCATGAATGAACGTGACAAGGTTGCATTCCATATCAAGTCGTCAGTGTTGAATTCGCTTCCTCCATAGCCACGACGACTATACATCGTGATGTCGGTCTCCGCCGTGAGTTTGAGTACGGGAACGGTGTAACGAGCGTTCATGCCATAGTTAAAGTCGATGGCATTGATTGACTCAAACATATCGAAAACAGATATTGTGTGACGGAGTGCCAGACTGCCGAAAGCCTCTATACGAAGTTCTCGGTTGCTGAAAGCAAATGATGTCCTGTCATCCACCATCGTGGTGTTCACCTTGCTCTGCATGGCTTGTGTAGAACCCTCCACAGAGGCTATGTCAACTGAATGGAGAAAGCATGCGCTCACTCTGTTCTCAAATTTGAAGCATTGCTCTTTTCCAAACGATATGCTATAGTTGGCATCACCTTTCATATCCCAGTTGCCATTCACATTTTCAGGCTTGTAGGTGTAAATACCCGTGTTTGGATTGAATGTGAAGCCGTTGGCTATCTGATTCCCATAGATGTTTGATGACATGCCAAACGACAGCATCTGGCAGGATGATTGAAGATGCATGGCGAGCGATGCCTCTATACTATAAATCCATGACTGTTTCAAGTTGGGATTGCTCTCCTGAACCATCAGCGGGTTGCGGTCGTCACGGAATGGCATAAGTTGTAAAAATTGGACCGCAGAGGTAAGCCACGAGGTCGATGCACGGAATGTGTGCATTCCGTCTTTCCATGTACTCTCATACCTAAGTTTCGGATTGAGAACAGTGTAGTTGCGCAGACCAACTGTGTCAATCCGCCCACGTGTGTATTCCATCCGCTCATGGGTAAAAGTCAATGGAAAAGTAAACTCCATATTGCGTTTCGTCCCTTTTTCTGTTGACTTATGCTGATTGATGTTCAGTGTCAAGACATGATTTGTCGCGACGTCTTTATAATTATATGTATTGTCAAGGTCAATGCACGAAGACATCATGTCCGCCATTGACGGAAGAAGACACAAAGGTCGATTGGCAGAGATTGACCAGTCCTCCAAAAGGTCGAGGCGGAAGATGTTGTCGCTGTCAGCCAGTCGCCTGTGTGTCGGATTGTATGTGAACGACACGGCAGGTCCTTTCAGGAAAGGCACCGTGTATTTCGCTTTCAGGCTGTAATAGTCCTCTTTCTGCTCTGCTTTTTCATATTCGTGGCGGTAGTCAATGTGTGGGGGCTGCTGCTTTAGTGATGTCACGTTCTTGCCATACAGTTCATGCTCGGCAGAAGAATGCTTATATCTTGCCTCAAATGTCACCTCGTCGCCCCACGCAAGTTTGCGAATGGCATCAGTTCTCACTACCACTTCATTGTTATGTCCCTCCCTATACTGTTGTGATGAACGGCTTGACAGCGTGTCGGACAGCATGATGTCGGTGATTGATGATACATAGTCGGACGATGTGTTGCCATGCCTACTGTTGTGGTCAAACGAAACATCTCCGGAAACCCACCACTTTTTCGTAATCTGCCAGTAGTCGAATATACTCACTTTTGTTCCTTTCGTGTCAGAAATGCTTTGTGAACGTGAAAAACTTGTGCCGCTATCAGCGAGAAACGATTGTGACGTGGTGCGGGTTTCCGTTTCCATTCTCGTATCCTCAACCAAAGTCTTGAGACCATTGCTGAACGTTCTGTCAGGACATTCCCAAAAGTATTCGCATCCTATCATGTTCTGTTTCTTCTCACCATTCACGTCCAATGCATTTCCCCATTGTCCATCATTGACAGGGCGGCTGGTGTCGTTGGTGTTGTTCGCACCGCCATACAGCGTGAGTCGTGAGTTGTCGGTGAACCGGAGGGCGAAGGCGCGCCCCATATAACGGTCGTGAGTGCCATAGTCTACCTCTGCATTGCCGAGGTAGCCTTGTCTGTACACCTTTTTCAACTGCACATCCATCACATATTCTTTGTCCTCCACTTCTCTGCCGAGGAATGCAGACAAATCAGTTGTGCGATTATATACCTTAATATCTTTCACTGTGTAATAAGGCAGGTTACGCAGCATCACCTGATTGTTCCCACGGAAAAACTCACGGCTGTTGAGCATCAGGTAGTCCACCTTTTTGCCATTGACAAAGATTTCTCCATTCGATTTCAATTCTGCACCGGGCAGTTCGCGCACAAGGTCGTCGAGCATGGAACCTTGCGGCAGGTTGAATGCCGTGGCATCATAGATTATGGTATCGCCCCGCTGCACCATCTTTATCTTCGTCGGACGAATAACGACCTCATCCAGCGTGACCTCCTTCATCATTTTTCTTTCCATCAGGATAACTGGCAAATCTATCTGTCTGTTGCGACCGAAATTCTTCAAATGGTATGGTAAGTAGGTGGTCTCAAACTCCGGGTGTGTCACTCTTACAATCAGCTTTTGCGGTACACGGGGCATGTCGCGCTTTACCCAAATGGTATAACCGTCCAGCATCATTGCCATCAATGAATCTTGGATAACGGTGCTGTCCGCACGCATCAGGGTCACTGTCACATCCGGTATCGCTTGGTGAGTGAAAGCGTTCCTAATCTGACCTGTCAGGGTGACACCTTGGCTCCAAGACTGAATAGCACCTGTCATCATCAAGGCAAAAAGAAAAATTTTTGAGCATCTATACAGCATTAATACAATTCTATGATGGTTTTCCGATGTAATCAGATTTTTCATGGTTATATCAATTTTTGTCTGCACAAAGATAGATTTTTACCAAGACAGTACAGCAAAGAATGATGTTTCATTGTGTTTCACGAGGATGTTAAAGATTGTAAATGAAACATCTTGAAACATTTTTAGTCGGATGAAAGTAGGATTTTCGGGATTTTTCAGGTGGCAGTCTGTCAAAATCCATCTGCTATAACCCACGGAAGCATAAGCAGACATCGTTTTAGCGGTTAAGTAAAAACATCCATAAAATAGTCTGCGGATACTCCTGTGGAATCGTCCCTGAAATGCCTCCATAACAAAATTTTTTATATACATTTTTTAGCAATTTTATTTTCTGACAAAAAGAAAGCATGTTTTGATGTTTTTAATTCAAATATGCCGGTTTTATATCAAAATACTGTCTTTTTGATTTTGTCAAATGTTAAAATTCCAAGCCCTCTAGCACGCGTCAAAATGAAGCGCACCGAACTTTTCCCGGAGATCGGGGCTTCTACGCGCATTTTCAAAAGCCACCGGAATTTGTGAAATAGTGTTTCATTTTAGAGTGGTTCTTTTACATTTATTTAATTTCAGCGAAGAGTTTTTGAAAAAACACTACTAAGTTTTCAAATTTTCAGTGCGCTGTCGTTACATTTTCAGCGCACTGTTTTTTTATTTTCAGTGCGCTGGAAATTTTAAAACAGCGCGCTGAAACTTAAAAAAGTCCTGTTTTCGGGGTAAAAAACGGTGACTTTCAGGCAAAATGTTAAGAAGTGTATAATTAGTTGTTTTGAAAGTGTGTCTGAACAAAAACTGAAAAGTGAGTGAATTTCGGATGTGATTTGGGGACGAAAACGCTGGATTTGGTTGTAAAATATTAAGAATCAATAATTTACAAAACTTTTCAAAATCTTCAAAAAATTGCGTCCGGCGCGTTTTTTTGAGCATTTTTCTTAAAATTCTATCTGATTGATTATCAATTATTTATCTTGGTGGTAAAATTTTTGTCTCTTTGTCCTCGTCCCAAAATCGCTCGAAGTGTTAAATTTTCATTTTGGGCGAAAATATCATTTTGTCAAATTGAAAAATGGTGTTTTTAGTATGATTTTGCTGTTTTTAGTGGGTGTATTCGACAGACTCCTTGTGTGGTTTAAGCGGGTGTACTCACAGACTCCTCATGTGGTTTAGGTGATACACCTGCTAAAACTGCACAGCGCTTAAACCACACGAGGAGTCTGTGAATACACCCATTAAATGCATCCACTTAAAAAACTTGAATACTTAAATAGAAAAGAGTCTATCGAATGTACTCACACATCTTAAAGAGTAGTGAGAATTTCGTCTGGTTAGAAAGGATAGCCTACTGCAAAATGGAGTCCGAGACTGTCCTTGAACTTCGGTATGTTGTAATATCCGGATTTGCCGGTGTCATACGGAGCGTGTATTCCTATTCCCAAATCAAGACGCAGAACCAAAAATTCCAAGTCGTAGCGCAAACCGAGTCCGGTGCCTAAAGCCAATGACTTGAAGAAGCCTCCGTCTCCAAGTTTTCCGTTAGGATGTGAATGGTCGTCTTTCAGCAGCCATACGTTGCCGGCATCTATAAATGTGGCTCCGTATAAATTGCCTGTTATGTTGAAACGATACTCAATGTTTGCCTCTATCTTGAAATCGCCGGCTTGGTCGAGATATGTTCCGCGTCCGGAGTAGTCGTAGTAGCATCCGGGACCGATGGAACGCACACTGAACGCACGTATGCTGTTTGCACCGCCTACATAGAACAGTTCACTATATGGTGCTACGGAAGAGTTGCCGTAGGTGAATATCGCACCGGTATAGAGCCGGGTGGCTATCAAACTTTTTTCTGTAATCTTGAACTTGTTGCGGAGTTCCATAGTCAATTTGATGAACTGTGAGTATGGGCTTCCGAATAGTTTCTTGTTTTCCTTGTCGAACTTTTGTCCGGATGCACTCATGATACCGCTTATGATGTTTCCCGATTCTTTGGCTGTGAGTTCAAACCAAGTTGTCCGAGATTGTTTGGAGTTTCTGCTGTTGTCGTAGGTCAGCATGTACTGTATGGCAGGGATGAACTGGTTTTTCAGACTTATATAGAGAGCCTGATTTGAAGCGGTGATGGAGTCGAACTTAGCCGTTGTCTCCATCAGTTTGTTGTATGTCAGTGTAATCGGGATGAACGTGTGGCTTACAACGTCCGAAGTCTGGAACTTGTATGCGGCTTCGGCTCCGAAAGACAGCAGACGGTAATAGCCGGCACGGTTCAGATGGTCAACTGACAGCTTGAATGAAGATGAGGTTGGATAGCGGAATATCTTTGTGGCAAGTCCGGGAAAGGCTGTCCACGGATAAGTCAGTGAGGCTTCCAGTCCTGTTTCGTATGAGTCGATTTTTGAGCTTTGACCTGTTACCGATTTGTTCGTCTGCCATTCGTATGAGCCTTTCAGTTTGAATGAGAGAGTCTCTCCATGTCTGAACGCATTTCTTTTGGAGAATGTGAGACCCAGATTCGGACCTATCTGTGAGTTGCTTTTCTGGGTGATATTGAAATCGACTTCTGCGTCAATCAGTTTGTCCATTGTGGCATCGAGACGCACATCGAGAATATCGCATGTGTCGGTGGTGTCTCTTGGAGTAAATGCGAACTGTACTTGCGAGAACACCTGCATGTTGTTGAGGTTGGTGATGGTCATGTCCAGCTTGTCCTGATTGAACAGTTGGTTTTTCCAGAATCGGAATGTTCGGAACATTACGCGAGGCTTGACCGGAATCTTTTTTCCGGAATACGCAATTTTCAGTCCTTTCAGGTTGAGGGAGTCGCTGTATTGATTGCGCATATTGCTGCTGTTGCGTATGTAAGTGCTTATGTTTCCGATTCTCCATTGCCGTTTTGCACGTGCAGGCATTGCCTTGTCTGGTACAACCAGCATCTTGACCCGGTTGGGAATCTGCATGGAGTCGGCAAAGTAGGATATATAGTCGGGACGGTAGTAGTAGAATCCGTTGTTGCGAAACTCTTTTGTAAGTCTTGACTTTTCCAGTTGCAGATTGACCACGCTGAACTGTTCGTCCTGCTTGATATGCCGTGCATGGTCTGTGGCACGGATGATGCTGTCTTCGATTTCCGGAAACGAATATCTGATGGAGTCGAACATATAAGCTGTTCCCAGATTTATTTCGTATGATATTTTTTGCTTTTTCGGATTCTTCTGGTCGATGAGAGTATAATCTACATTTCCTTGGAAATACCCGTAATTCTGTAACAGATAAGTTGCAATCTGGGAACGGGTGGTAGGGTTTACCGCACTTATGGTTTTCGGGGTGCTGCCGAATGTGTTGAGAATCCAGCGGTTGAAGCCGGATTTTTGTTTGTTTACCAGTCCGTTGTAAATCCATAGTCCGATAGGAAATGGGGTGCGCAGTGATGAACTTCCCATGAAGGAGTTGTTGGGCGCATACGCTATTGCCGCTTCCACTTCCGCCAGTGCAGTCTTTTCGGCGGCGGTGTTCTGTTTGCCGTTAATCTTTACAGATTTTATGCCGGTATAGAGAATTTCGTCTTCCGGCAGGTTGCTGGTGGTGGAGCAGGCTGTCAATATCAGGATGCCGGCTATGAGCAGGGATAATATGGTGCAGTTTCGTTTCATATACGGTTGGATGTTTGGGCTTTTTTACTTTTTAGCTTCTGTGTCGTCACTTTTTCTTGCCTCACGGTTGGGGGCATTGTTCATTTCTGCATTCTCTTTTGTAGGCTGATTCTTGCCGGTTTGTCTGATGCGGCTTTCTTCTTCGCGACGCTTTTTGCTGTTTCTGAATATGAACAACTCGGACAGCTTGTCCATCTTCTTGCGAAGTACCACTCCGACACCGTTCTCAATCAGTTCTCCTTCGAGCAGGTTGTCGTAGTTCTTCTCATGAAACAGTCTTATATATCGTGTGCCCCCTTTGTCAAGCCGCCATTCGAGTGACACGTCGTCGATATATGCACCAGATTCATGCTCTACGGCACTTTTGTCGTCGCTGACTTTTCCTCCGATGACGACATTGAGCCTGTTGCTGAAGAATCGTTTTGAGAATCTGAACGAATAGTCTGTACGGGTACTTCCGTCGTAGTTCGTGTTCTGTTCCATGCCCACATTTACATCTACAGCCGTACTGAGGGCTTTGCCGGCGATGTTGTTTATCTCGCCTTGCAAGAAGTTGTTAAGGGCATTGCTGGCATTGAACCCAGAAGAGTTGTTGCCGGACAGATACATTCCTGTGGCGAGCATGGCAATGGCAAGTTTGTTCTTCTCTTCCTTCGACATGCCTGCCAGTTCGTTTTGTATTCTGATGTCTTCAGGCGCGTCGATTGTGAAGTCAAGTTCCATGTTTTCAAGTGTGTTTGCCACCTTAAGTCCCACATCGAAGGAGACGGTGCGGCTGCTTCCGTCCGTTTCATTGACGGAAGCTTTTGTCTGCTCAAATGCTTCGAAATTCAGAACCGGGTTCATTGGGTTTCCTGTAAATTCAATGTAGCTCCCTTTTCTTATGGTGAATGTTTTTAGCGGGATTATAGGCAATGAGTATTTCATTTCCCCTTCATTCACGGTATATCTTCCTTGTAATGTGAGAACTCCTTCCGGGGTATAGTTCATGCTGAGTGAACCTCCGCCTTGTATGTTGACATAGCTTTGGCGGTCGGCACTAAATTCGCAATGGAACTGTGCGCCGTCTTCTACGGCAAGCTGCACTTGCATGTCGATTCCCATGAATGTTTTTTGCGGTATATCTTTGGCTTCTTCCGGGGGAAGTGTAAAGTCAACGAAAGTAACGATGTCATCGAGGCGGTTGTCTATAGACAGAGGAGTGTCGGCCATGATGTATGTCATGTCGGTGTTGCCCAGTATGTTCACCATTCCGCGTACAGACAAGTCATCCGTAGTTCCGGTGACTCTGGCGAAGAAGTCTCCATAGACTTTTCCGAAGAGCAGTGCCTTGCGTGTACGTTGTGCATCGACAAGTTGGAAGTTGCGTCCGTAGAGTCCTAAGCTGAGACGTATCTGTTGCATGTTTGCGAAATCGACATAGCCGTTCAGGGTCAGCGGATTTTTTCCTGCGGCATAGACTTCGTATTTGTCAAACGTCAGGCGGCTGTCGGCTATCAGTATAGGAGCGTCCGCAAATTTGAGTTTTACGGCATATACATCGGACTGCACTGTCATTCCTTCCGGATTAAGCTGTCCGTCAAAAGCCAGTTTGTCCATAGGGCCTATGGCATGTATCTGTCCGGAAATATGTCCGTCGAGAGAGAGGGTCTGCTCTGCCACAAATGGAGAAGCTATTGACAGCGGAAGATCGTCGAAGACAAGAGTTCCGTCGAGTGAACCGTCGTCTTGGCTGTCGTATGTTCCATCTACAGTGATAACTTCTTGTTTGTTGTGGCTGAGTTTGGCTGTGATGACATGTGCGGTAGTCCCTTGGGGAGCATAGTCGAAATCTGCTTTTATGTCTCCTATAGGCATGTTCTCAAAAGAATATTTATCGACAGACAGATAGCCGTTGACTAAATAGTTTTCTTCTGTGGTCTGATAGGTGGCATCTATGTTCAGCATTCCTCCCATCTTAGGCAAGAACGGAAAGACAGTCAACAGTTCGTCGATTTTAAGATTCTCAACGACAGCTGTGGCTTTTTGCTCTTCTTCTGCTGATGCCGTGAAATGTATGCGGCAGCTGTCCGCCAGTGATGCCAGTCTGACATTTGCCGATAGCTTTCCGTTTTTGTTCAGGTCTATATAGTTGTCTTTGTTGATTGTGAATCTGCTGAACGCTATTGTCGGTTCGTCCGGATAAAGGCTTAAATGCAGCAGACTGTCTGTGAAGTCGGCGGCAACACCTATATCCATGCCTTTGTTGCCCTTCTTATTGAAATAAGTAAGGTGTACGTCGGCATCATCTAAGTTGATGTGCCCGTCAATGTATGTCCTGAATCCCGGACATAGTTTCTGATCGTTACAGATTAGGCCAGAGTCAAATAGTATGTTGGTACTATCCTGTGATATGTTGAAATATACGGTATCTATTTTTATCGTGTCATTCGTAAATCCGTACATGTGAGCATTGCCAAGCAATCCCGATTCGGGTGAGGTGGTTATATTGGCTTTTATTTCATTGAATGAGATACCGCTTGTTGCCAGAATCCTTGTCAGAGGATTGTTCTTTCCTACTGATGTTTCAAGATGGGTGACAGGCATATATCTCTTTAAACGTTCAAGGTCAAGCTCTTTCTTTTCAATTTGCTTTTTTACTATGCTTGTGAGTTTCTCTCCTTTTGCTATCAGTGAATATAAGTTGTATGGCGAATGGAAATCAAAATTCCAGTCTCCTGTACGAAGGACAGCAGAAGTAGAGTCGGAGGTGGTTTCCGCATAGAGGTCAAAATGTTCCGTTCTTACGCTGTCTTTTCCTATTATCATGTCGAGTCCATCAATGTGGGAATCGACCATGAATTTGTTCGAAAGATTGGAGGTGAATGATACATTCCCTTTTGTTGTCACTTCAAAACGTTCTTTGCTGAAGCCTAAAGCGTATAAATCGGCATACGGAAGGTCTATATCCAGTACTCCATCTACTTTGTTGGAATACAGATGTCCTTCTAATTTGAATGCCGTATTTATCATTTTGTTATCGCAAATGCAGTCGAATGAGATTTTGTTGCCGGAGATACTTGCATCGGCATGGCTTCCGCCCATATCTACATCTCCCAGTTGTGCCTTGTTCAATGTAATGGTGGCATTTGCATGCGTCTTGGGGGAGTAAATGTCCAGTCCGTGTCCTTTTGCCGTTATCGAACCGTCTATGTTGAAGTTCTGTTCCATCTGCAGCAGGCTGTTTACCAGAAGATTCTCAATGTCAATTCCTAATTGGTAGTCTTCTTTTCTTGTGTTGTAATCTGCTGTCAGAATTACAGAACCGTATGGTGTGGCTAAGTCTGCATCAAGTGTGGCATATCCGTTATTCATTTTTGCATCGGCCGCCAATGTCATGTGAGGGGGCAGGGTAAAGGATTTTGCTACGTCGGAAGGGAGGAAGCTCTTGATGAAGCTGCTGTTGTAAATCTTTGTGTCTGTATTGACCGTTCCACCCATGCGCAACGAATCTGTGATGTTTGTCAACTCTGCATACGACTTGAAATGAAAAAATCCGTCAAGTTTGGCTTCTGCTTTATTTACATTCATTTTCTGCATGTTACCTTTTGCCGCTACAATGACGGAGACGGGTTTTACAGGCCAATAGCGAATAAAATCGGTGGTCATGTCGGGCATGAAGAGCATGAGGTCTTGCTTGCCGATTGATGCAGAGGCATGAATATCCATTTGTCCGGGATTTCTCTCGTCAAATGTGTTCATGTCCATCTCCATCTGTAAACTTATGTGTGAGTCGTCTGTCTCAAGCGAAAATGACGGGATGAGTAGTGTGTTGTTCTTCATTTCTACATGTCCCTTTGTCTTATTGAACTTTAGTCCGCATCTTTCTTTGCCGGTCAGTTGCATAAGATTGGCTTTCAAACTTCCGGAGCTGAGATATTCCGTCGAGTCAACCGATATGTTCAAATCGGACAGCAGGATATGCTTAGGGTCAAATCCTGTTGCCGGGTGATTCAGACTGTCCGTGGTGGAATAAGGATTAGCTCCTATGTCGTACCTTACAGAAGACTCGTTTATCTTGAACTTTTCTATTTTATAGATTTCTTTTTCAAGATCAATGAAAGCTTTTATTTGGGCATTTCCGATATTGCTTCCAATGGACACACTGTCTGTAGCCGGTGCAAGATTCAGACCTATATTTACATTGTGGAGATGGAAATCGCAGAGTTGGATTTTCCATAGAACAGGCTGGGAGGTCGTTGTATCTTCTTTTACGGAATCCGCCATAAATATGTCAAGCATGGTGTTTTTCAGCACAGTCTTATTGACAACGGCAACACCTTTGGCTAAATCAATATTATGGGCATTAAGGCAAAATTCACCGACACTTCCTTTGATACGGCAGGCTTCTATCAAATCTTTTGTATTGATTTTCAGATTCTGCATGAGAATACCGTCAACTTCGACTTGCTTTCGGAACAACGGAATCATTTTGACGCTGACATCCAGTCTTGCCGCACTGAAAACGGTGTCCTTCCCTTGTATTGCTGTGGTATGTTCCATTGAAAGGTCTAAGGGGAACTTTAGTCTGATATAGCCTACTTTTACATCCATACCGGTTTCATGGGACAGATGTTGCGCTATACGATTGACTGCAAACTGTTGAACAGAAGGAATATATATAAGGATTGATAAGAATACGAATAACAAAATAGGACTAAGTGCGACCCAGACAGCAACCTTAGCAATCTTGTTTTTCTTTACATTTTTAACAAGGACATTTTTTACTTCCTCTTTCTCTTTTTCTTTATCCATAAAATATGCAGAAATAAATCAAGATGTCAATTAGTGATGTTTGTGTTGCAAACATACAACTTTTCACTGATTTAAAGACAAATAAAGTCTTGATATGTTCATGGCAAATGTCGAAAAGTGAATGTTTTTTATTGGCTCATGGATAAATTGTCATGTAATTTCTGCCACAAGATATCTTATAATGTAGATGTGGCTATTTCATTACAATACGGTCGCCAAGACATTTTGCAAGTTTGCGCTGTATGTTACTTAAAATGATATACTTCTGCATGATGTCCTTACATCTTTCATGGTCTGCATATACTGCGGAATCAGAAAGTTGTTCTGATATTATACGGAGTTCATCTTCTATAACGGCAAATTTGTAGTCAAGCATCAGGTGTACTATGTAGTCGGACAGTAACTCTTGTTCCGTAGGCATGGTTTGTCCTTTACTTAACTGGTATGGCTCACTCAGAAGTTCGACCGCTTCTGTGCTTATATCCATGTTCTGGTTGTTAAGAAAATATCGACTGGCTATGAAATCCGGGTTTTTCACACCTGCCACAGCGTCTGTGAGCATAGAAGAATATATCGGTGAGCGAAACTTCAGTTCATCTTTCTGTAGCTCCGAATTTACATAATCAGCGATAGTTATTTGGACGGGAGCACCATTCTCGTCTTCACAGTCTATGGTCTGTTCTCCATATTTTACCACAAGGGACATAATCATCCGCTCAAGTCCCATGAATCGTTTCTCTTCACGGTGTTGGCGGCTGACCAATTCTGTATTAGCTCTCTCCGGAACAGATATTTGTTCATTGCTTACAGAAGCTTGGGTACTTTCTTCTTCTTCTGGTAATTTGTTCGTCGGAGGAACTTCCTCGGATGCAAAAGAAGTAGTATCACCTGTCGTGTTTTCTTGTTTCGTAGGAACAGATGTACTTTCTGTATTCTCAGAAAGAGTTGTTGGGGTAGTATGAGTTGGCGGCAGAACGGAAGTCTTATTTTGTAAACGGTTACGCTCACGTTCTTTTTCTTTCCATATACGTTCTTTTTCTTGAATACGGTTCTTTTCTGTCTCTCTTACCAGCATTAGTTCGTCTATTCCGAGAATCTCACTACATTCATGTATGTAGGTTGAGCGAATAATTTCTTCCGGAATTACAGAGATGCTGCGGACAATATCCTTGATAAGTTGAGCACGCTTCAATGGGTCCCGCCCTGCATCTCCAAGTAGAAGGTTGGTTTTGAATATAATGAAGTCCGTCTGGTTGGATTCAATGTATTTCCTGTATTCATCGGCTGTGTGCTTCCTTGCAAAACTGTCGGGGTCATCGCCGTCTGGAAGTAGGAGAATCTTTACATTCATTCCTTCCGATAACAACATGTCCGTACCGCGTAATGCCGCATGTATTCCGGCTCCGTCTCCGTCATAGAGTAGGGTGATGTTTGATGTAAAACGATGTAACAAGCGTATCTGAGCCTCATTCAATGCGGTACCAGAGTTTGCCACCACATTTTCCACTCCACATTGATGCATGGATATGACATCTGTATATCCTTCCACCATATATACACGGTCTTCTTTGACAATTGACTTTTTGGCTTGATATATTCCATAGAGTTCATTGCTCTTATGGAATATTTGTGATTCGGGAGAATTGATATATTTCTGGTTCACTCCCTTTGTACGTGAGTCAAGCACACGTCCGCCAAAAGCCACAATCTTGCCACTGACAGAGAACCACGGAAATATGACCCTTCCCCAGTATTTGTCACGTAGAGAACCGTCGTCACGACGATAGCACAGACCTGTTTTTAGAAGAAACTCGTCCTTATATCCCTTTCTTAGTGCTTCCTTTGCCATTGCGTCATACTGTGCCAGACTAAATCCGAGACGGAATTTATCTATTATGTCATCCCTGAATCCGCGTGAACGGAAGTAGGCAAGTCCGATAGTTCTGCCATCCGCTGTATTCAGCATTGTCTCATGAAAGTATTTGCTTGCCCATTCATTTACGGCGAACAGACTTTCGCGTTCACTTTGACTTTGACGCTGTGCTGGTGTCAATTGACGTTCTTCAACTTCTATGCCATATTTTTTTGCAAGAAACTTTAATGCCTCATAATAGGACATCTGTTCTTGTTCCATTATGAAGTGTACGGCATTTCCTCCTTTTCCGCAGCTGAAGCATTTACACACACCTTTGGATGGGGATACATAAAAGGAAGGAGTCTTGTCGTTATGAAAAGGGCATAACCCTTTATAGCTTGTGCCGGAGCGGCGAAGCGTAACATATTCAGATACTACATCCACAATGTTTGCAGCATCCATTATTCTGTCTATGGTAGATTGGTCTATCAAGTCGGAGTCCGATAATTAATAAGAAAAATATATGATACTTGGTTGTGTCCAGTGTTTCTTATTTCAAAATTAATGTTGTGATATAATCACGCTTTCTTTTGGGGAAACCTTTAGGCTTATTTGTAAATGAAAATTTCACTACGCACAATCATTGCGTCATTCCCCATGTTCATATCACAAAGCTTTTGTAGATATTCCGCAGCTTCCTGTCGGGTAGTGAAATCGCCGACACGACATCTCCAATGAGGAGAATCGAAAGAAGTGTATGCCTGAAGTTCCGGGAACGCATTGGTTACCATCGTACCGGCATGTTGCGCCCGACTTTGGTCGGTGCGCTGGCTTCCGCCCCAGTAAACTTGTATCCTGTATCCACGGACTTTTACCTTTGTCCCTTTGTTCACTATCGGTAGATCATCTTCTTCTCCTTCTTGCACAGGTTGCTGTCCTGCATTTCCGTTCAATATCTCATTTCCGTTGACCAAATTTGCCAAACGTTGGTCTTGGAGCACAGTGACAGTTCCTTGCCCATTTACTTTACTTTCAAGATGCTCCATGAAATTGGTTTGGGCAACTGCCTGAATCGACATGAAAAAGATGCAGATGATGACAAAAGAAAATTTCCGATACATGATATTAAGTCCGTAAGTTTTTAGATTCATAATTTTTTAGGTTCTTGGCGGATGTTAAGTCTGTGTATATTTTCAACACGGCAATAAGATTATTGCCGTGTTGAAAAATATCAGATAAGTTTGGTTTCGTTTTTTTTCAGTGTTTCCTGTGAGAAAACTTCTAAAAAGCAATTCCTTATTTCCAAGCGTCGATAATGCCCTTGAAGTCTGCAACTTTCAAAGAAGCACCACCGATAAGACCGCCGTCGATGTCAGCTTTTGCAAAAAGCTCAGGAGCATTTGATGCCTTGCAAGAACCGCCGTAGAGGATAGAAGTGTTTTCAGCTACTTCATTTCCATACTTCTCTGCAATTACAGAACGTATGTAAGAGTGTATTTCCTCTGCCTGCTCTGAAGTGGCAGTCTTTCCTGTACCGATAGCCCAGATTGGTTCGTATGCGATAACAATCTTAGCAAAGTCTTCTGCTGAAAGGTTGAATACAGAGCCTTCAAGTTCTGCCTTTACAACTTCATTCTGCTTGTTTGCTTCACGCTCCTCGAGGCTTTCACCGATACAGAAGATTACTTTAAGTCCGTTTGCAAGTGCGAGCTGAACTTTCTCTTTCAAAATGTCGTATGTTTCACCATAATAACCGCGACGCTCTGAGTGACCGAGGATAACATATTCAGCACCGGTAGATTTAACCATCTCAGCACTTACTTCACCTGTGTAAGCACCGCTTGCCTTGTCTGCACAGTTTTCTGCCCCAAGACCAATCACATTGTGATCGATGATGTCAGAAACAGGTGCAAGATGGATAAACGGAGTACAGATGATTACATCGCAATTTGGTTTGTCTGCAGCAAGAGCCTCATTGAGTTCTTTAGCAAGAGCAACACCTTCCTGAAGATTCTTGTTCATCTTCCAGTTTCCAGCAACAATTTTCTTTCTCATTTTTCTTTTGTTTTAATGTTAAACTTATTGTTAATGTTTTTTTCTATTTCGTTTATATATAGCTTTTCTTCGATACTTTCAAGTTTCAGTTCCTTCGATTTACGTTTCATCATACGATAGAAGCTCCATCCCATCGCTATCCGGTCGAATATGATGAATAATGCCAGCGGAATGAAAAACCAAAGCAGGATGTTGATGATTTTTCGTCTGGCCTCCACTGTTTCCGTCTGCCCCGCCGGTATATCTTCCAAACTGCCGTTAAGCTCGTATTCGTTAGGCATATTATAGTTTCCCCACTTCCTTACCACTTTGCCGTCTTTGATAAGTACAAGTCCGGGATTGGCACGGACAACAGTTTTCAATGTGCGCTCGTCTCCTCTATAATAGGGATATTCGGCTCCCGTATGGTCTGTCCAATATTCCTGTGCTGCCGTATCAGAAGCTGTGATGCAATAAAACCCATATCCGTTGTTCTGCGCATAATCGTATGCCTCGTTGATAAGGTCTATACATCCTTCGTCTGCATTTTGAAGAAACGGAGCTATCAGCAGAAATGAATAACCTTCTTCTGCCAGAACCTCTTCCGTAATGTCTTCTTCATTGGCATCCATGATATAGAAATCTGCCATAGAGTGACTGCTTCCGTCCTTCAGCAATATTCGTTTTGTTTCTACATATTCCCATGAACTGTCCGGCTCTTCGTCGTCAATGTCTATTTCCATTGTCTTCCCTTCGCGCTCGTAAACAAGCTTCACTTCATATTGGGGACGCATATCTTCCGTTGTTTCCCTGCCGTTTCTTATATCTGCCCCGATGTAATAGGGACGGAAGTCGAAAACCGGAAGTTCCACAATGCAGTATATGCTGTATGACAATATATATAATGTGGCGAACATGGTCATCACGCTGTCCATGTTTTCTCTGACAAGACGTATTTGGTGTCTATACCATCGTAGCACTGTCAGAGAGGCTGCCAACAAAACAATATTTTTCAATAGCGTTTCCCCATTGGTCAATATGATTGCGTCTCCGAAGCATCCGCAGTCGGCAACCGGGTCAAAGATGAATATATAGACGGTCAGCAATGTCATCAGCAGCATGAAAGTAGTGACCAGCCGCGACATCGGTTTCCTGCTGATACCAAACAGCAGAAAGATTCCCATCATAAATTCCACAAATGCCAAAACTATGGATGCGGCAATGGTGAATGATTCCGGAAAGTTCGTAATGCCGAAGGCACTGAGGTAATCTCCCATTTTATATGCCATCCCCATAGGGTCGTTGGCTTTGATGAATCCGGAAAAGATGAAAGTGGCGGCTAACACAAACCTGCAGATGTTCACAGTGATTTTTGCCAGCAAAAGTGTTGTCTTCGCTTTTTTTGCCATAGTCCGTTTTCCTTGTTTTATGTGAGACTCTATCGAGACTCTTCGTCCATCTTGATAAGCCCGAATACAGAATAATTTATCATGTCGAAATAGTTGGCATCCACACCCTCCGACACCAGTGTCTGTCCGTGGTTGCCTTCTATCTGTTTGGTTCTGTAAATCTTCATGAGTATAAGGTCTGTATAAGAACTGATGCGCATGGCTCTCCATGCTTCATCATAGTCATGATTCTTGCGAAGCATCAGTTCAAGAGCCATGCCGGCATATTTGTCGTAATATGCGAGGGCTTCGTCGGCTGTCAAGTCCTCTTTTTCGGCATATCCAAGCTCCAGCTGTATAAGTCCTACAATACCATAGTTTACAATTGCTTGAAATTCAGGATATATGCCTTCGCCAACCTTCGAGACTCCTTTTACTTCAATGCTCCTTATGCGGTTCGCTTTTATGAAAATCTGGTCTGTAACGGAAGACGGTCGCATGATTCTCCATGCAGCTCCGTAGTCGTGCAGCTTTTTTGAGAAAAGCTCACGACACTTTCCCATTGCTTGCTTGAATTGTTCTTGTGTGTCCATAAATTACATCGTATGACCTATATTGCTGCAAAGTTACTGTTTTTTTTGAAAAGCTGTTTTAATTTCTCTAACTTTTGGTGGGGCGGGACTGAGGCTGTGGCATGAAATGACTGAGGTGGGTGCAGATTGTCACCCCGACTGTACTAAACCTGCATACAGTTTCTGTTGTCCGATGTCACCATTCCTCTATGTTGGTAGCGCCGCGACGATGCAGACACACACGGAAACGGCGGAAACTCTCTGTGCCGTTGTAGCGGAAGCGCATAATGAAGTGTATGTAATAGACTTTCTCCGCCTGCACCGTATGGAGTTCTCCGTTTTCGTCCTGAGAAAAGACAGGCACATGCGAACTGTCCATGCGACGGAGAAACTCTCTCAGATTGACACGTAATATCTCGTTTACTCCGTGAAGCGGATAATGGCTCAATCTGCCAAGCTTTTTGCCGAACAAGGAGAGCCGCTGGCGAAATATCAGTACACTTTCGCGCAGAGCGCAGTTTCCGGCTTCAAGAGCAGACACACGTCCCCTCAGATGACGCACTTCCGAAGGCAGCTTGCTTTCGCCGACAAAATCACAGCCAATCTTGCTCCATCCTATAGGCTCATCCCCCATGGCAAGTTTGATTTTGTAGTCGTAAAGTTTGCTCCCGAGCTTGGTAGCAAACCAGTAGCGCAGGAGTTCCTTGAAACGGTCTTTGAACATATAGCTCACCACAAGGGCGATGAATAGCGGCATGGTGAAGTTGCCGAATGTCTTTTGGAATGAAAAAGAGACCACTGTGGCGAATACCATGCTCAGTCCGGCTGCAATCATAAACAGAATCTGTTGCAGGACGAATGTGTTGCTGCGTTGGTGAACCAATATGTACAGGTCGCTTTCTATATATTTCTTTAATTGTCCCGCACGATACAGAAAATTGCGGTTGCGGCGGACATCACCTGAGTCGCCGGGAAGCAAATAGCCGTGTTCACGCTCATATTCCATTGAACGGCTGATGTATTCTTCCAGAGGACGTATGATGCGGCTGCATTCCGGAGGCTCTTGCTCCTTTATCTTTTCCATCAGTCTGAACATGTTTGTGTCGATGATGCGGCATAGATATTCGTCGCCCAAATCAAACCACCGACGTTGCTCTGAGTCCGATGCGGCAAGCCCGGTCGATGACAGAATCTGTCTGTAGGCATTCACAATCTTTTCCGCTTTGGCAGTCAAGTCCTCTACAAGTGTGCCGCATTCTTCCGATGAGGCTTGTTTGCCGATTCTTTTCGCCTCGTCCCTTATGGCGCTTCGGACGATGCTGCAAAACATTTTTATTTGGTGCTCATACATCTTTTCTGTCTTCGTAAGCTTGCGCCCTGTCTCCGTCTCTTGCTTCCTGCCGGAAAGATTGGCGGCAATGTCCTTGAAAGAGAAATCGGGAATGCTTAAGATGGCATCATTGCCCTTCGGTTTTGCAGGCTTTTTACGGCTTTCGGATACAGAATCGGCTTTTTCTCTGCATTCTTCCGCCATTCTTCCGCACCATTTGCTCAGACGTGACAAGGGCAGACACTCCGGGTCTCCTATCTGTTCGAGGGTGAACTCGGGTGTGATAAGCCTGACGAGTGTACGTACATCTCTGTAAAAACTTTCTTTAGGGTAAGTGCTTGAGTTGATGTAGAGTGCATCGGGGATGAACATCCATGAGTCCATGAAGAAATCGTTGACATCGTTCTCTTCCGGATTGCATGAATAGCCGATCTTGAATTCCAGTGTATAACGGTCGTGTATTTCTCCTTTTATTTCAAGCATACTTTAATTTGTTTTTTCCGGTTTTTAAGTTCTTATGTTTTAAAAGGGTGCATGAGGTATATCATAATTCAAGCGTGCCATTTTGAAGGGAGATAGTCGTAAGACTGTCGGGTGAGTTGCTTGATGAAGTTATCCCCTCAGCCTTCCTCTGATATTGTTGGTACTGCGATAGCTTGATTCTGATTCAGCCACTACGGTCAATTTGTTTTTTCCCGGTATAAGGTCATAGGTACTCATTTGTAAAAGCAGTCATTCTCCCAATGGACAACGTTGTTTTTAATATATTCCGAAATCATATTCCCGTCTCGCGCTCCACGTATTATATGGTCATGATAACGGATTTGCCATCCAAAAACAATGCCGTTACGACGGGCATAGCGGGTCACGGACTGTTTATATCCTCCGATAATCACACCGAGTGCCGTCCTCACAGTAGGGATGCACCCCGGTGCATCTATGCTTTCACGTATGGTTATTATAGCATGAATATGATTGGGCATGACAACAAACAGTGGTACTTCAACATAACTATAGTGTGTGTGAAGAGATTCCAAAGCCTTGTACGCGACCTCGCCTATCACACTGTGACGCATTTCACCATTAAGGATTCTACCGAAATATTGCTCTTTATCGCGTGTGCATATTGTTACGAAATAGTTGCCGCCCGAATAGTCGTGAAATTCGGCACAAGTATTTTTGCGGTGTGGCAGTTTGTCGGGCAATGCTTTTTCAGCAGGTTCTTTTTCAACGGATGCACCGGGGTGCATCCCTACATTGTCAATCATGTAATTTGTCTGAATGTAAACAATTTATTGCGACAAAAATACCAATTCCTCTGCGTCGCACAAAAAAATAACAGAGAAAATCAACTGAGCAAAAGAATATTTCCTATGGGAATAAGAAAACTAATTTATAGCCTCCAACGATTACACAGAGTGCCGTCCTCCCAGTAGGGATGCACCCCGGTGCATCCGCATCGTCGCAAAAATACATGTTACAGAGGCGGCTGCACCCTATTTTTCAAAATGACAAAATGATATTTTCGCCCAAAATGAAAATTTAACACTTCGAGCGATTTTTTGCTGGCAGCAAAAAGACAAAATTTTTGCTGTTGGGATAAATATTTGATAATCAATCAAATATAAAATTTTTAAAAACGCTCAAAAAATCGTGCTGGACGCAATTTTTTGAAATTTTTGAATATTTTAGTAATCTATTGATTATTAATACGTTACAATAAATCTTACCGTTTTTACCTTCAAAACCCTTTTCAAATCCACTCATTTTTAAGTTTCTGTTCAAGCACTTTTTCAAAACAGAAATTATACACTTCTTAACATTTCAACCGAAGCGAACAGCCTTTTTCCCTCTTTCCCAGTGCGATTTCAAAAAATCTACACTGAAAATTTCTCCAATCTACTAAGCGCGCAAATTTGTGGCGCACTGTCGTCACTTTTTCAGTGTACTGTGGTGACGACGACAGTGCGCTGGAAATATCAAAACTTAGTAGATTGGAGAAAGAAACTCTTCGCTGAAAATAAATAAATGTAAAAGAGCCGTCAAAAACGAAACATAATTTCACATTTCAATGATGTGTTTGAAAATGCGCGTAGAATCCCCGTTCTCCGAGAAAAGTTCGGCGCGGTCGATTTTGACGCGTGCCAGAGGACTTGAAATTTTAACATTTGATAAAATCAGAAAGAAAGTAATTGACTGTATTTGTTGTCATTTTGTTTTGTGTTTATCTTTTTTTGTGATAAAACCGTTTTTCTTTTCTCTTCGTTTTTCGCTGTTGGCACGTATTTTGTAAGGTACCTAAATGTCTGCTTTAGTTACAAGGTTTATGTGGGTACTTGGCAGACTACTTTTTAGTTTATGAGTCTGTGATTAGACGGATGCTTTTGGAACAGTCTCTAAATCATCCGCTTTTAATATTATTTATTTTGATTTTGTACATTTATTCCGTTGTTTTTCTGTAAATTTGCCCCGATTTATGCCAATCGGTGTACATCCGGAAACTTTTATTGGGTAATAATCCGGGAAGATGTACTTAAAAAGCAATTATAGAATACGAACAAGAGACTGAAACTGAAACATGAAAGATTTAAGGTTAGAAGAGATTTTTGAGGAGTCACCAAGAGAAAATTCCATTTCATTGATTGCCAACTTTGATACGGCTGAAGACAGCACGTTTGAAGTTGACTTTAATGATGAGAAGGAAATACCGGTGCTCCCGCTTCGCAATATGATGCTTTTTCCGGGTACGATGCTGCCTATTAACATACGACGCAAGTCATCATTGAAACTGCTCAATGAGGCAAACAAGACTAACAAACTGATAGGTGTGTTTTGCCAGAAGGACGACAATGTGGAAGAGCCGGACATGGACCAGCTTTATCTTACAGGTGTCATAGCGAAGGTTGTTCGGATACTTCAGTTGCCGGACGGTTCGAAGACTGCATTGCTTCAGGGCTTCAACCGTATCCATTTGTGTGAACTGCACGAGGAAATTTCATATATGGTCGGCCATGTGAGGAAAGCTCCGGAGGAGATTCCTTCCAAGGACGACCCTAAGTTTACGGTGTATGTGGATGCATGTAAGGAGACAGCCGACAAGTTCCTGCGTTCCGGCGACGGTATGATGGCTGCTTCTTCGTTTGCTATCAACAACATACAGAACAAAGTGTTCCTTATCAACTTCATCTGTGCCAATCTGCCTATTTCGAACAATGAACGTATCATGTTGCTGGAAGAGGACAGTTTGCAAAACCGCGCCACCAAGCTGCTTGAGATTCTGCACCGTGAGTATCAGTATGCCAAGTTGAAGGCATCTATACAGATGCGGACACATGAAGACTTAAGCCGACAGCAGCGTGAGCATTTCCTTCAGCAGGAGATGAAGAGCATAAAGGAGGAACTCGGAGATACGGGACAGGAGGAGATTGACGGTCTGTATGAACGTGCGGAGAAGAAGAAGTGGAGCCAAGAAGTGGCTGCCGTGTTCAAGAAGGAGGTGGAGAAGCTGTGTCACATGAACGAGCAAAGCCCTGACTACAACGTGCAGTACAATTATCTTGACACGATGTTGAGTCTGCCGTGGAATGAATATACGAAAGACAATCTGAACCTTACCAATGCGGAAAGAGTGCTGAACAAAGACCATTACGGCATGGAGAAGGTCAAGGAACGTATTCTTGAGCATCTTGCCGTATTGAAGATGAGAGGTGATTTCAAAAGCCCGATTATCTGTCTGTACGGCCCTCCGGGAGTAGGTAAGACTTCGCTTGGAAAGAGCATCGCCAAAGCGATGAAAAGGCAGTATGTGCGTGTGAGCCTCGGAGGTCTGCATGATGAGTCGGAGATACGCGGACACAGAAAAACTTATATAGGTGCCATGCCCGGACGTATCATAAAGAACATGATAAAAGCCCAGAGTTCCAATCCTGTATTTATTCTGGATGAGATAGACAAGGTGTCGCAGCAGAACTTCAACGGAGACCCTTCGTCGGCTCTGCTTGAAGTGCTTGACCCTGAGCAAAATTCTGCATTCCACGACAATTTTCTGGATGTGGACTATGATTTGTCGAAGGTGATGTTTATTGCTACGGCAAACAATATATCGAATATCCCGGCCCCTTTGCTCGACCGAATGGAGCTGATAGAGGTGAGCGGTTATCTGACGGAAGAGAAGGTGGAAATCGCACGTCGCCATCTTGTCCCGAAAGAGCTTGAAAATCTCGGAATGGCTGATTCCGGTATCAAGTTGACCAAACCAGCCATAGAGAAGGTGATAGAAGGATATACAAGAGAGTCCGGTGTGCGTGAGCTTGACAAGAAGATAAACAAGTTGTTGCGTAAGCTGACACTGAATTATGCAAAGACGGCAGAACTGCCGAAGCGTGATTTGAGGCCGGAAGATGTGGAGACTTATCTTGGTCCTGTTGAGTTTACACGTGACAAGTATCAGGGCAATGAGTATGCCGGAGTTGTTACCGGACTTGCATGGACTGCTGTCGGCGGAGAGATTCTCTTTGTGGAGACAAGTCTCAGCCGCGGCAAGAGCGGCAAACTGACACTGACCGGAAATCTCGGTGATGTGATGAAGGAGTCGGCTGTGCTTGCACTTGAATATCTGAAGGCTCATGCGGGCAAATTAGGTATAGACAGTAGCATCTTCGACAATTGGAACATACATATACATGTGCCGGAAGGTGCAGTGCCGAAAGACGGGCCTTCTGCTGGTATAACCATCGCCACATCTATAGCTTCTGCGCTGACTCAGCGGAAGGTGCGTCAGAATATCGCCATGACGGGAGAGATTACGTTGCGCGGAAAGGTGCTCCCTGTGGGAGGTATCAAAGAGAAGATTCTGGCGGCGAAGCGTGCTGGAATCAAGGACATCATGCTGTGCCATGAGAATGAGAAGGACATAAAGCAGATACCGGAAATATATGTGAAAGGGGTGACGTTCCATTATGTAGAGAATGTGGAGGATGTGCTGAGTTTTGCACTGCTTGATGAGAAGGTGGCTGACCCTCTGGATTTTAGCGAACCTCAGCATACGGAGGAGGCGGGTAAGTGATGCCCTCCTGTCTGTCCGGTGATGTGATGTGTAATATCGTTTGCAAAAACAGATAAATAGAAGAAATGACTTTTGAACTTCAATATACAGATTCAAAGACCAATGCGCGTGCCGGTGTGATAACTACGGATCACGGCAAGATAGAGACTCCCATATTTATGCCTGTCGGTACGATAGGGAGTGTGAAAGGTGTGCATCTGCATGAACTGAAAGATGACATAAAGGCACAGATAATACTTGGAAATACCTATCATCTGTATCTTCGCCCGGGGCTTGAGGTGATTGAAAAAGCCGGAGGACTGCATAAGTTCAACGGTTTCGACAGACCGATGCTCACGGACAGTGGCGGATTTCAGGTATTCTCGCTTGCAGGAATCAGAAAGTTGACTGCCGACGGAGCTGAGTTCCGTTCCCACATAGACGGTTCGAAGCATTTCTTCAGTCCGGAAAAGGTGATGGATATAGAGCGTACCATCGGTGCCGACATCATCATGGCTTTTGACGAGTGTCCTCCCGGTACTTCTGATTTTGACTATGCGCGTAAATCGCTGGATTTGACGGAAAACTGGCTTGACAGATGTATTAAGCGGTTCAATGAGACAGAGCCTAAATATGGGTACAGTCAGTCTCTATTCCCGATAGTGCAGGGATGTACGTATGCGGACTTGCGTAAAAGGGCGGCAGAGAATGTGGCAAGCAAGGGCGCTGATGGAAATGCCATCGGAGGGCTTGCCGTGGGCGAACCGACTGAGGTTATGTATGAAATGATAGAAGTGGTCAATGCCATTCTCCCGAAGGAAAAGCCGCGTTATCTCATGGGAGTGGGTACACCGATTAATCTGCTTGAAGCCATTGAGCGGGGTGTGGATATGTTTGACTGTGTAATGCCGACGCGCAATGGCAGAAATGCCATGCTTTTCACCAAACATGGCATCATGAACATGAGAAACAAAAAGTGGGAGATGGATTTTGAACCGATAGATGCAGAAGGAGATTCTTACGTGGATACGGCATATAGCCGTGCTTATTTGCATCATTTGTTCAAAGCCAAGGAACTGTTGGCTTTGCAGATAGCGTCGATTCATAATCTGGCTTTTTATTTGTGGCTTGTTGGTGAAGCACGTAAACATATTATCTGCGGTGATTTCTCTGTATGGAAATCAAAGATGGTGGATGTTCTCGGTACAAGACTATAGACTTTGCTCCTATTATATTAGATGTATATGACGACCAACAGTAGTGATATAGATGATAAAATGTCTGTACCGGAGACCGGAGGTGTGAAGCCGCGGAAGAAACGCAAGATTTTCGGTAAGAGAAAGACAGGGACGGGAAATAAATGGCTGAGAAAAATCTGGGATTTTATGGCTCGTCATCAGCTCGTTTCTTTGATTGACAGATATATAATAGGTAAATATCTTGGTACCTATTTCTTCTCGATTGCATTGATTATTTCTATTGCAGTGGTCTTCGACTTCAACGAGAATATAGATAAGTTCCTCTCCCGAAATGCTCCTTTATCAGAGATAATGTTTGATTATTATCTGAACTTTATCCCTTTTTATGCAAACCTTTTCAGTCAGCTGTTTGCATTCATTTCCGTGATATTCTTCACGACCAAGCTTGCGGAGAACTCTGAGATAATAGCGATGATGTCAACTGGAGTCAGTTTCAGGCGACTGATGCGCCCGTATATGATTTCGGCAGCGGTCATTGCATGTCTGACCTACGTGCTTGGTGCGTATGTGATTCCTCGGGGAAGCGTGAAGATGGTGAAGTTTGAGAATACGTACAAGCGCAGAAATGTCCCGACTTATACAAGGAATGTGCAGCTTGAAGTGGATACCGGAGTGATTGCGTACATAGGAAGATATGAAGATAATATAAAGACAGGGTATGAATTTACCTTGGACAAGTTTGTCAACAAGAAACTTGTCAGTCATTTGCAGGCATCTACCATCCAGTATGACACTCTTTCGGAGGAGCCGTATCATTGGATCGTGAAGAACTATCAGGTGAGAAACCTGCAAGGTATGCGTGAAGTCTTGAGCAACGGAATGCGTCTGGATTCTGTGATAAGGATGGAACCACAGGATTTTCTTATTACTAAAGGACAGCAGATGACGCTGACAACTCCTGAACTGAAACAGTATATAGAAAGACAGAAGCAACGCGGATTTGCCAATATTCAAGAGTTTGAAGTGGAGTATTGGAAGCGAGGCGCTTCTTCGTTTGCCATATTTATTATGACGGCAATTGGGCTGTCGCTGTCGGCAAAGAAGAGGAAAAACGGTATGGGTATATCGCTTGGAATAGGAATAGGTTTGGCTCTTGCCTATATTTTGTTCCAGACAATCTCTTCCACTTTTGCGATAAATGCCAATATGCCTCCGGTGGTGGCGGTGTGGATTCCTAATGTCATATTTATATTCATAGCATTCTATGTATATAAGAAAGCACCGAAATAGAGGTGCGTAAAATGAACGATAAAAAACAATAAGATAATATGTATTTTGACGAACTTCCATTGGATGATCTTGTACTTGATGCACTTGATGCAATGAATTTCACTCAGTGTACTCCGATACAGGAAAAAACGATACAGCCATTGCTTGAAGGCAGAGACTTGATAGGAGTGGCGCAGACCGGAACCGGAAAGACTGCTGCGTATCTGCTGCCTGTACTTAACGAACTGAATACAGGGAAATATCCGCAGGAGGCAATAAATTGTGTGATAATGTCGCCTACAAGAGAACTTGCCCAGCAGATAGACCAGCAGGTTGAAGGTTTTGCTTATTTCATGCCTGTATCAAGTGTGGCTGTGTATGGAGGAAATGACGGTATAAGGTATGAGCAGGAGAGGAGAGGGCTTCAGCTTGGTGCTGATATCGTAATCGCTACTCCCGGACGAATGATCAGCCATTTGGCGACAGGGAATGTGGATTTGTCAAAGGTTTCATTTTTTATTCTTGATGAGGCTGACCGTAT
>JAGASY010000010.1 GCA_017621515.1 Bacteroidaceae bacterium | reverse complement strand
TGTCTCCGACAGGGGAGTTTGTCGTTTGGGTAATAAAAAACGTCATGATTATTCATGACGTTTTTGGTTAAATTAAGTGTAGAAATGACTTTTTGCATCTATTGCAACGGTGTCGTTTGATAGATAGTATCAATTGCCGCCCAGTAGAAGACTTTACCGAGATACTTTGTTTTGCAATCTTTCATACAAATAGACTTTTAAGATTAATCGTTTTCTTGGATATGAAATGATTAGAAAAGTTTTATTGTTATTGATTGGCAAGTTTAGTATATACTCTGTTGAGAATCAGTTTGTCGTCTTCACACCAAATATTTGCCGTACATGTGGTTTTGTCCGAGTGTAGAATACAAGTGAACTTTTCAAGCTGTCCACTCCAAAAAGCATTGACCACATTAGCGCGTTCTTGCGGTGTACCAAGTTTTTCCCATTGGTCTGCCGGATACAGGTTGGCTCCAGCACCTGTCAGAACTATGGAAGATTTGTCTTGAATATATCCGTTTATGTCAGTCAATCCAATCATTGAAGACAATGCCGTCCAGTTTTGCAGACTGTCATACTTATAACCTTCCAGTTCTTCGCTGTATTGCCTTGTCCATCCCAGTTCGTATTTCGCTGTTTCTTCCACTTTTATAAGTTTGTTGGATTCATCAAAAGTGTATATACGTGATGCAGGTAAAGCATATACCTCATCTGCATTGCTCAGTTTTATGCTGCCGGTCCATATTTTCTTGCCGTCGAGTGTGTCTTTCACATTCAATACACTGTCGATGTGTACACGTGTGTCTCCCCAGCAAGCATTTACTGCATCCGCAGTAAGAACACGTACTGAAGATGCTACACTGTTTGCGCTTCCGTATATTGCTCCGTTTGCATCTGTAGCGGAGAAATTGATTTTTGTAGCTCTGAATGTAACTCGGTATGTACCTTCATTATCCGGTACCTGAAACTTAAATTGCGGTTCTGCAGTGGTTGGATCTATGACAGTCCATGTTCCTGAAGAACCGTTGCTGACAGAGTAGTTATATTCAGAAGAATAGATATATGCTCCGGGATGTGTGTAACTTACTTTAGCGTATGCATATTGCCCTGTATAGACAGGCTGTGGTGCAATTGTAAGTTCCTTAAAAATTGGTGATACTGCAGTAGTGTTGTCCTCACTGCAACTTGCCGTTACCATAGTTGCCGCCGTTATGGCAATTATATTTATCAGCTTTGTTTTCATGATGTTGTTTTGAATCTAAAAAATTAATAGACAAAGATAGTTGCTTGGCGGTAATGCTTCAAATGTTTTGCCTTTTATTATTCCTTTTTTCATGTATTTTGATTAAAAACAATACCTTTGCATCCTGTTAAATTCAAAATATTAAAGTTTTTAAGATTATGTTTTCCGGTATTGTAGAAGAAACGGCAGTTGTTGTCGCTATAGAAAAGGAACAGGAAAATGTTCATTTTACTCTTAAATGTTCCTTCGTGGACGAGTTGAAGATTGATCAGAGCATAGCCCATAACGGTGTGTGCCTTACTGTGGTTCGTATTGCTGACGGCACATATACGGTCACCGCCATGAAAGAGACGCTCGACCGGTCTAATCTTGGACTTCTTAAGATAGGAGACAAGGTGAATGTAGAACGCAGCATGATGATGAACGGACGTTTGGACGGACATATTGTTCAGGGGCATGTTGACCAAACTGCAATTTGTGAAAGAAAAGAAGATGCAGAAGGCAGCTACGTCTTTACTTTTAAATATCATACCGACCGCGAGATGGCGCGTCGTGGATATATCACTGTAGATAAAGGTTCTGTGACGGTAAATGGTGTCAGCCTTACCGTATGTAATCCTACAGACGACAGTTTCCAAGTTTGCATTATTCCTTATACATACGAAAATACCAACTTCCATGATATAGAAGTTGGCACTAAGGTGAATATTGAATTTGATATTATAGGAAAGTACATAAGCCGGATGGCTGCCTACATTTAAGTTGGCAAAAAGCAAAAGGACAGAGAGGTTGAAGAAACAAGAAAAGTTTCCAAAACCTCTCTGTCTTTTTGCTGTTCGTTATTCCTGCTCTGACAGCATTGCAATATATTCTTTTAGCTTTTTATAGAAACTGTGATGGCTCAGTGTCTGTGCATTGCCGATGATGATGAGCTTCATGCGCGCTCTTGTCATCGCTACATTCATTCTGCGTAAGTCGTTGAGGAAACCGATTTGTCCCTCCTCGTTGGAACGGACAAGGCTTATGAGTATAATGTCTCGCTCTTGTCCCTGAAACCCATCCACTGTATTTATGGATATGCTTTCGCGCAACGGTTTGAGAAACTCGTTCTTTTTCACAAGGTGGCGCAGATACTGAGTCTGTACTTTGTAGGGACTGATGATTCCAACATCCAATCTTTCGTCTATAAAGCGTTGGCGACCAATTTTCTTTATGTACTCTTCAAGTATCTTAATGGTCAGTTCTGCTTCCTGTTTGTTGATTCTTCCGTGATTCTCACCGACAAATTGTTCCTGAAACACGAAATCTTTCTGAGCTTCAGTGTCTTCATCTTTTACGGACTCTTCCTGATTTTCTTTTTGTATTTCTTCATACTGTTGCTGTATGTGCTCACTTGATGTGTCGATCCATACCATAGGAGTATCGAAATCGAGTACGCTTCTATTTCTTACTTCGGCAGATGATTCTACCATACCCTTATAGAACCATTCGGAAGAGAAACGCATGATAGCCTCGTTCATGCGGTATTGGATTTTCAGCAGTGTGACCACATCCGGTTGATTCTGTACAATGCGTTCCATCAGCGTTCTTCCAAGTCCCTGTCTCATTGCTTCGTAGCATTTTACTGTAGGCGGAAGTTGTTGATGGTCGCCGGCAAGTATGACTCTGTGGGCGCGCCGTATCGCAACCCAACATGCGGCTTCAAGTGCTTGCGCTGCTTCGTCGATGAACAAAGTGGAAAATCTTTGCCCTACGAGAAGTTTGTTTGCCGCACCGATAAGTGTACATGCTACCACTCGCGCTTCGTCGAATAATGTATGCTTGATGCGTATTTCTATTTCGGAAGCGCGTTCTTGCAGTCTGCTGATTTTCTGGTGTATGCCTTTCTTGTTCCCGGAACGTATCTCGCGTATCGTCTTGCGTATGCTCCATAGTTCCGGATAATCGGGATGACTCTCAAATTTGCGTTCGTATGTAAACGACAACATTTTGTCATTCACTCTTGTCGGATTTCCTATGCGTAGTACAGGGATTCCTCTGTCAACGAGTTTCTCGCTAATCCAATCTACAGCCGTATTGCTCTGGGCACATACCATCACCTGTGTCTCTCTGCGCAATGTTTCATAAATAGCTTCAACAAGCGTGGTCGTCTTGCCCGTTCCCGGAGGTCCGTGTACGATTGCCACATCTTTTGCACATAACACTTCGTTGACGGCTTTTTCCTGAGTCATGTTGAGCCATGGAAATCGGATAGGGTAGAGTGAATGTTTCTGCGGGTGAGAAAGTCCGGCAAACAAATCGCGCAAATCCTCCAGCCTGTTCTTTTTAGCTTTGATAACCTCGTCAAGTGTATTGAACATGATTCTGAAACTTGTCTCATCGAAGTACAGTTGTATTCCAAGCTGTTCCGTCTTCTGCAAATCGACAAGCGTATGTATGTCCGGTACACTTACCACCATTTTGTTGTCACTGACATAGCTGACACGGCATGTCTGTTCGAAATAGTTCAATTCTCCCTCCTCTGTCACGTGGAAGAAAGATACCGGACGGTCATATTCAAAATGGTGCTCAATATCATTCGGTTCGGTCTGGACTATCTCAACCACCAGCTGATTCAGTGAATTGTAGTAGTTTCTTCCCACTTCCACCGGATACCAGCACACCCCTCTGTTCACCTTGCGCTTTATTCCCATTCTTTCAGTTTGCCGCTGAAATTCTTCTTTCTGCGATTCATATTCTAATTTGAGAAGTTCTTTATGCTTTTGAATTGGTAATATGGAATTTTGCATAACTGCTTTTTGGGGATTAAGAGGTGTTCCGTAAGAGGTGATTTTTATCTTTCTCGATGATATATTTCGCCAGTCGTATAGTTTATATTCCAAGTTCCCCTATGCGTATGGCATCGTACATTCTTGTCATCTTCTTGACATTGAAGACCGAACTGTTGTTCAACGGTATGGCATTCCAGAACAGATTGCTGTATCCGCCTTCATCATTGTTCTGCTTCATGTATCTTTCATACGACTTTCTATATACTCTGTACGCTTCTGCCGAACGTCCCTGTGCATAGAGTGTATGTGCCAGATTGATGCTGTTGTGTTCATCTTCAGGTTCTTCATTCATAACCTGTGCGAACAGTTCTTCCGCTTTCTCCAGACTGTTTCCGGTCATGAGGAGAATCTTGGCATGAATCTTTCTGCATTTTACGGATTTGTCATCAAGATAATATAGCTTATAGGTAATAGGAAGAGCTTCCTCGAAATGTTCGGTTGAAACAAGCATTTCTGCTTTCTTCATTAACAGCTTAACATTGTCCGGGTCATTTCTCAGAAGATAGTCATAGCATTTTGATGCAGTCTTGTATTCTCTTAGTATGGATGCCACGTAGGCAAGGTGAGTCAATGTCCATTTTGATTCAGGAGACAGCTCTTCTGCTGTGATATAGCTTTGGTATGCCTCTGCGTGTTTCCCTTGTTTTTGCTGACAGAATCCGATTTTTTGCCAGATGTCAGTGTCTGTTTCCGTTTTTTGCGGGTTGAATGACTTAAAGAGTTCTTCAGCTTCTTTGTAAAATTCTTTCCTCATGAAAAACTCGGCAAGAGCCATTTTCTCTTCTGTAAATTCATTCATGAACGACAGACTGACGGAAGTCAGTGGGCTGAAGGCTTTGCGTTTGTCTGCAAAAGGATTTTGGAATTGAAGATGATAAGGATATATGTTGAAGAACCTGTAGAGGTCGTAAATATATCTACGACTTATGTCAGATGTTTTCTCCTTATGGCTCTTGTTGTTTTCAATCATGCTGTTCATGTCCTCTCCCGGCGGAAGTTGTTCTGCCATTTGTTGTGAAAGCATGTCCTGACCGACAGAGCCGATAGAGTCCATCATGAAGCAGAAAGAATATTTGTCGCTGTTGCTGAACGGCGATTTTTCCAGAATCAGCCGCAGCAGCATTCCGGTACTCCCGTTCTGTAGTTTCTCGGTCAGATGTATTGATGGGTGGTCTGTGTAGAACGGATAAAACCAGTGTGCTGTCTGGTGAAAGAACGGATATGACTTCATGTGGCTGAATGTGCTCATGTATATGTCTGCACCTTCAAGTTGCAAGTCTGCCATTTCACGCATCTTCTGCGAAGCCTTGTCATCTTCCTTCTTGCTGTACCATTCCGGATTCTCTCCATTCTTGGTCAGTTCTGCGTCAATCTCGTGAATACCGTATTCCGTGCGCTCGAAATTCTTGCTTTTCAATATGGTCGGTATGATGTCATATCTCATCTTGTTGCTTATGCTTTCCGTCTTGTAGCAGAATTGCAACTGTGTGTGTATGGTATATAGTTCTTTGACAAACCGAGGGTCTTCTTTGTAAAAGGAGAGCCGTGTGGCAATCTCAGGGAAAGCATGAAAACGCTTCTCGTATTGTCTTGTGGCAAGGACGATGCCGACAAGCGCACGCTGATTCACTTCGGCATTGGGGTTGAGATAAGCGTCGAACAGAAGTTGCAGTTTATAGAAGTCGAACATTTCATGCAGTGACAGGGTTGCGGCACTTACGAGTATGGCAAGGTCAGTGATGCGTATCACATCGGAATTAAGCATGTTTACTGCTGTCTCATAGTCGCTTTTGTGCCATACGTCGCTGGTCCATATTTGATTGAACATGCGTACAAGGGTTTCCTCGTGCTGCTCTGAAGCCTCCTCCATGTCATGACGGAATATAGACTCCCGCATATCTCCCTTTTGCTTTTGCAGACGCTGCATCTTTTCGCAGAGAGTTTCGAGTACAAGCTGTATGTGGTTCAGGTCTGAATCTTCTTTGAGAGCCTTATTTACGGCTGTATATCTGTGTTCCGGATGTGCGGACAGACGTATCAGACGCTCGGTACGGTCATATAAAGTGTATGTCTGTCTTATCAGAGAGCTGTACAACTTGTCGCCGTTAGGGTCTTCTATGCCCAATGCGGTGAACCGCAGCATGGTTTCATGTGTGTTTCTTATTGTGTCCAGTTCCTCCTTGAGTTCCCAGTTCCCTGTGGAGTCGATTCTGCTTTTCAGCGGTGCATATACATCGATAAGATTCTGGTTATACAGATATTCCTCTATATTGATATTCATGATGAATGTTCATTGTTTAATTTCTGTCATTGCAGAGAATGATAGGTTTGCTTTCGTCTTATTTATTTACAAACGCTGTGTCCGCAATGTCTGCATATTTGACTTCTTTTTCTAACAGTGAGCGTCCTTCAGCCCATCTTACAGCTTCTTGGAAAGCCGATTCTTTAAGGAAGGAAACTTTCTTCCTTGGCACGGCAATGTTTGCAGAATCATTCAGCGTGATTCCTGTAGGGATATAAGACATCAGCGATATGGTGTTTGTGTGGCTTATTGCCTTCTTTTTGTCTGTTTCCGTTTTTTCGGCAGTCATGCCTGCAATCAGTTCAATGGCGCAGTCGTATGCCTTTGCAAGCGTTTTTATCTGTTCGCTTTTGTTTCTTATGGCATCTTCTCTGAAAATTATTGCCGACAGGTCTGCTTCAGAGCTTTCAGTCCTTGTCAGTCTTACGGCACCTTTCGCCACACATGCCGACGCATACGGTTCAGGCAGAAGAGCGCCGTCATATTGGTTCTGGTCGAGCATTTTGGCACGCAGTTTTATGTCGTTGATTTGCGGCTTGTTCAGTTCCTCCGAACCCAGCTTTACCGATTCGAGGATACGGTCTGTGGTCAGGTCGAGTGCTGAATTGCGGGTGATGGCAAAGATTTTTTCTTTTATGCTGTTGGCTCTTTTTATTCTTGCATTCCTTGCAGACAGCAGATGTAGATGTAGTTCTGTGCTCATGACCACTTTGACTGAATCTCCTTTTGAACGCATCACAATAGCCTTCACAATGTCGCTTACCGCTCCGTCGATACTTCCTCCGGCAAGTGCCGTGTCGCAGTCTGCCGCTGCATTGAATGTCACAAGCTGTATGTCGAGTCCGAGCGAATCGAATATGCCGCATTGGTCAGCCATATAGAATGGCAGACAGTCTGCAGTAGGGAGTACTCCGAGACGTAGAATGGTGGAGTCTTGTGCCGCATCTGCATTTTTGCTCTTCTCATTTCCGCTACAGCATAGAAGAACTGCTGTCATCGCTACGATAAGTAATGGGATGATTCTCTTCATGTGTCCTTTGGTGTTAAGCAAATCTTTTTCCGGTGCGAATAGTGGGTCTGTAACCTGCATTGCGTATTTACAAACAAGGGGACAACTTGTTTCACGAATGGATGCAAGTTGTCCCTTTTGTTGGTTTATACTGTTATGATATTTATGCTTCTTCGATAGCAGCTACACCCGGAAGTACTTTTCCTTCGATAGCTTCGAGAAGAGCACCACCACCTGTTGAGATGTAAGAAACCTTGTCTGCCATGCCGAACTTGTTGATACATGCTACAGAGTCGCCACCACCGATGAGAGAGAATGCTCCGTTTGCAGTAGCTTCGCAGATAGCCTCGGCAATAGCACGTGAACCGCCTGTGAAGTTGTCGAACTCGAATACACCTGCAGGGCCGTTCCAAAGAATTGTCTTTGCATCCTTGATGGCAGCCTTGAACTTTTCGCGTGTCTCAGGACCAGCGTCAAGACCTTCCCAGCCTTCAGGAATAGCGTTTGAAGGGCAAATCTGTGTGTTTGCATCGTTTGAGAAAGCGTCAGCAACCACTGAGTCTGTACCGAGAACGAGGTTTACACCGTTCTTCTTAGCCTGCTCAATCACGTTGAGAGCTACATCGAGCTTGTCCTCTTCGCAGATAGAGTTGCCTACATGACCGCCCTGAGCCTTTGCGAATGTATAAGTCATACCGCCGCAGAGAATGAGGTTGTCAACCTTTGTGAGGAGGTTTTCAATGATACCAATCTTTGTAGAAACCTTTGAACCACCCATGATGGCTGTGAACGGACGCTTGATGTCGTTGAGGATAGCCTTTACAGCGTTCACTTCCTTCTCCATGAGGAGACCGAGCATCTTGTTGTCTGCATCGAAGAAGTCTGCGATGACAGCTGTAGAAGCATGCTTACGGTGAGCTGTTCCGAATGCGTCGTTGATGTAGCAGTCTGCGTATGAAGCAAGCACTTTGGCAAATTCCTTCTGTGACTTCTTCATAGCCTTCTTTGCCTCATCGTATGCAGGGTCTGTCTTTTCAATGCCTACAGGTTTTCCTTCCTCTTCCGGATAGAAACGGAGGTTTTCGAGAAGAAGCACTTCGCCCGGCTGCAATGCAGCTGCTTCTGCCTGAGCTTTCTGGCAGTCGTTTACGAATTTAACGGCAACACCCAGTTTCTCTGATACTGCATCGACAATCTGTCCGAGAGACATCTTAGGGTTTACCTTGCCTTTTGGCTTACCCATGTGCGACATGATGATGAGGCTTCCGCCTTCGTCAAGAACCTTCTTAAGGGTAGGGAGAGCACCACGGATACGAGTGTCGTCTGTAATCTTTCCAGTCTCATCAAGTGGCACGTTGAAATCTACGCGCACGATTGCCTTCTTACCGGCAAATTTGTAGTCATTGATATTCATATCTTTTATTTTTTAATAATGTGTATTGGTACTTTTCCAAAATGATTGATTATAATGCAAAGATATAATATTTTTAAGTAAGTGGCAATATTTTTATACCTTTTTATTTTGAAGAAAACTGGAAGTTTCTTCGCTTTTAATCCGTTTTTTGACATGTTGCTGCAACTAATGTTTTAAGTCCCATAAAATTTTTTTTGAATATGCTTTTTTATGAGATTGCCAAATTTGTTAAAATGATAACTGATTTAAGTGTTTTGGTTATTACTTGCTGGATTTGGGAGAAAAATACTGTCTTTTTGATTTTGTCAAATGTTAAAATTTCAAGCCCTCTGGAACGCTTCAAAATGAAGCGTGTCGAACTTTTCTCGAAGAATGGGGATTCTACGCTCATTTCCAAAAGCCTCCGCGAATTGTGAAATAGTGTTTCGTTTTTAGATGGTTCTTTTACATTTATTTATTCCCGGCGAAGAGTATTTTGGAAAAAACTACTAAGTTTTCAAATTTTCAGCGCACTGTTTTTTTCTTCGCAGCGCACTGTAATTTTATTTGCTGTGCGCTACAATTTTAAAAACTTAGTAGTTTGGAGAAATTTTCAGCGTGGAGTTTTTGAAAAAGCATTGGGAAGCGGAGAAAACAGCAGCGGAGTTCGGCTGAAATGTTAAGAAGTGTATAATTCGCCACATTGGAAGAGTGTCTGAACAAAAGCTGAAAAGTGAGTGGACTTGAAGTGGTTTTTGAGAGTAAAAATAGTGGACTTGGATGTAAAATATTAATAATCAATGAATTATTAGAATATACGAATTTCTCGAAAAATTGCGTCCGAAGCGTTATTTTGAGCGTTTTGAGAAATTTTATATTTCTTTGATTATCAATGTGTTATCTTTATGTCAAATTTTTCTTCTTTTCGTCATCGGCAAAAAATCACTTCAAGTGTTAAATTTTCATTTTGGGCGAAAATATCATTTTGTTAAATCAAGAAACTCGTTTTTAGCGTGTTTTTGTAGTCTTTAAGTGTGGTATTCAACAGACCTCTGCTTAACCACGTTCATGCAATTACTTAAAAAGTTTGAATGTCAATTTAGTCCTATTCTATCCCCGAAATAGTACTATTGATAGAAATATAAAATGTCTTATCTTTGCAAAAAATAAAATGATAAGTAGGTTATAGCGAATGTCAGTTTCCGAGACTTACTCTAAATGCTGTGAATGGTTTTATCTACTTTATATACTATACGAAAAATGAATAGACATTTGATTTTGGCTTGTGCCGTGATGTTAGGTGCAAGTGTGAATGCCCAGCAGACATATCAAGTTCCGGTGAGTGAAGCACAGGAAAAGATGCAGGTGGGTGAGTATGAACCTACGTGGGAGTCTTTACGCCATTATCAGGTTCCGGAATGGTTCCGTGATGTGAAGTTTGGTATCTGGGCACATTGGGGTGCTCAGTGTGTGGAAGGTTCCGGCGATTGGATGGCGCGTGAAATGTATATGGAAGGTAATGGAAAATATAAACATCATCGTGAGCACTATGGACATCCGTCGGAGTTCGGCTATAAGGATGTTCTTCCGCTTTTCAAGGCAGAGAAGTGGAATCCGGATGCGTTGGTGAAGTTCTATAAAGAATGTGGAGCGGAATATTTCTTTGCTCTCGGCAACCATCATGACAACTACGACCTTTGGGACTCTAAATATCAGGAGTGGAACTCCATGAATATCGGACCGAAGCGTGACATTCTTGCTGAATGGGCTGCTGCAGCCAAAAAGTATGGTTTGCCTTTCGGTATCAGTTTCCATGCAGACCATGCTTGGACTTGGTTCGAGCCTTCGCGTCGTTTCGACATGAAGGGAAACATGCGAGGTAAGCTATATGACGGTTGGCTCACCAAGGAGGACGGGTATAAGCCGAATGCGGACGGAAGCGAGAAGTGGTGGAAGGGACTTGACCCTCAGAACCTGTATGCTCAAAACCATGATATGAGCCGTGACACATGGGACAACGGGGTCATTCACCGTCAGTGGGGATGGGACAACGGTGCTTGTCCTCCGAGCCGGGAGTTTGCGACTAACTTCTATAACCGTACCTTGGATGCCATCAACAGGTATAATCCAGACCTGATTTACTTTGATGTGACTGTGCTTCCTTTTTATCCGGTGAGCGATGCCGGCATGAGAATTGCTACTCACATGTATAATCATCACAATATGGTGACAGAGGCCAAAACGAGGACGAATAATCCGGCTAAGGCAACTCAGAATCCGGGAGTAGTGTTCGGTAAGATTCTTACGGATGAGCAGAAAGAGGCTTTGGTATGGGATGTGGAACGAGGTGCTCCGAACCAGATTATGGAGCGTCCGTGGCAATGCTGCAACTGTATCGGCGACTGGCACTATAATACAGCCACATACGAGAACGGTTGGTATAAGTCGGCTTCCACCATTGTGAAGCTTCTTGTGGATATTGTCAGCAAGAACGGAAATATGCTCCTTTCTGTGCCTTTGCGTGCAGACGGAACATTTGACGAGAAGGAAGAGGCGATACTCAAGGAGTTTGCAGCATGGATGAAGGTGAACAAAGAGAGCATCATTGCCACTCGTCCGTGGAAGGTTTTTGGCGAGGGTCCTATTGCCAATTCCACCATTAATATTAACGCTCAGGGATTCAATGACGGCAATTATGCCAAGGCGGGCAGTGATGAGATTCGTTTCACACAGAGCAAGGACGGACGCATAATCTATGCTACGGCTCTTGCTTGGCCTGAAGACATGACTATGAAAGTGAAGAGTCTGGCAGACGTGAAGATTAAGAGCATTGAACTGCTTGGCTATGGCAAGGTGAAATATTCTCGCACTGCTGACGGACTTGTGGTGAATCTTCCGCGTAAGGTGAACACTATTGCACCTGTGTTGAAGATTAAGTAATTGTGCGGATATGGAAAGTGGGTATTGTTTCTGAATGATACCGTTGTTGAAAGAGGATATATCAGAACGGAACATGTCATCTTTTAGATTAGAGATGAATCTCTGTTGTGATATATCCTCTTTCTTTATTATATATAATGGATGAGTCTGTAAGCCGATTGTTCTCTGTGGACTTGCTTTTATTAAGTTTTTATGAAAAAAAGTCTGTTTTTGAAAAAAAAGACCGCTGTTTTTTCCTCTTCTAATCCTTTTTGTATTAATTTGCATCGTAATTATAAAATTTTATTAATCATTTATGCTTATGAGAAAAAATTACTTTTTCAAGTATGTTCTTGCAATGTTGGTATTGACATTGTGGGGAACAGCAAAGGCTGATGTGATCAGTTCTGTTTTTACGGATAAGAACATGTCTGTTGGAGACGGTGAATTGGTATGGACAAGTACTGTTATGCCAAGTAATTTTGATAAACCTGCTGCTACCGCGGCATACGAGTCGAGAGGACTGCAGCTTGGTACAAAAAACAACCCTGTTGGTGTCATTACTTTTACTTCTGCTTCTTCTCTTACAAAAGTGACGGAAGTAAAGATAACAGCGTCTGCATCAGGAGAAGGAAATACGCTTGCTGTAAAGGTGGGTGATATGGATTTTGTAGGTGACGGCGCAATTCTAAGTGAAACATCTAATGCTAATAAAGTTTATATATTTACAGGCGAGGCTGCTGATGGTGTGATAACTATCGCAATAGATAATAATACCAAAGCTGTGTATATCAAATCTATAGAGGTGACATACGTGAATGATGGAGGAGAAACTCCAGTTGATCCGCAGCCAGACCCTGTAGAAGTTGCAGCTCCGGTTCTTTCTCCTACAACCGGTTATCTTGCCAATGCTGTGGATGTGACAATTACGGCAGAAGAAGGACTTACTGTATATTACACTACAGACGGAACAGAGCCGACTGTAGAGTCTGCTGTTTATTCAGAGCCGATAAATATCACAGCTGTAGATGAGAAAGTGGTTGTAACTGTCAAGGCGATTGCAGTGGATGGTGAAGGCAACAAGAGCGAAGTAGCTTCGTTCACTTATAATGTGCTTGTGGTTAAGCCTATGGAGGTTCCGGAAGGCTGTGTAGGTTTTGACTTTGTTATGAATCCGTGGGGATTAGTGCTTGGCTCAAACGGAGGTGAAACTGGAGATATAGAAGCTCCAATCGTGCAGGATGGAATGACATTGACTGTAGATAATGGAACTGCCAACACAAATACTCGTATGTGGAATTATAACGCTGGCGGTCAGTTGCGTGCTTACAAGAACTCTACGTTCACCATTGTCGCTCCGGAAGGAAAGGTGATTACTAAAGTTGAATTTAACATTGCCAATAAGGGCACACTTTCAACAGAACAGGGAAGCTTGAATGGTGGCGAGTGGATTGGTCAGGAAAGCAGTGTTACTTTTGCTGTGACTGCAAATATCCAGATTGCTACAATCCTTGTAACTCTTGCAGACGGAGAGGCTGTGTATGTAGAAGCTCCTGTCATCACTCCTGAGACGGGCACATTCTTCGAAGCTCAGACTGTGACAATTACTGCTGAAGAGGGATTGAAGATATATTATTATATAGGTGAAGATGCAGAGACAGCACAGGAATATACTGAACCGTTTGTTGTTTCTGAGACAACAACTGTCACTGCTTGGGCGGTAGATGCTGATGGCAATAAGAGCAATACGGTTACTTCTGTTTTGACTATCGAGTCATTGCCTGAGTATGCAACTATTGCTGCAATGAAAGAAGCTGCCACTACTGATAAGGTTAAGGCTGCGTTCAAGTTCGAGAATCTGCTTGTGACAGGTGTGGCAAAGACAAGTCTCTATGTCAGCGATGGTACTGACGGATTCTTGCTCTACGGCATTGCTCCTACAGTGAAGAAGGGTGACAAGATAAGCGGAACAATCACAGGCGATTTGTATCTTTACAACGGACTTACGGAAATGGCTGTGGCAGGTTATGACGGTGTGACAGTTGTTTCTGAAGGAAACGAAGTAGAGCCTGTTGTGGTTACAATTGCTGACATTCTGAACGGTACAGGAATTAAAGATTATGAGAATAAGTTCGTTCGACTTGAAGACGTGAACTTTGCAGCAGAAGGACTGGCAAACAAGAATGTCACATTGGTTGATGATTCAGACAATGAGATTATTCTTCGTGATAACTTCGGTGTACTTACAGATGTAGTGTTCGATACTGAGAAGACTTATAACGTAAATGTTTTTGTGGCAAACTTCAAGGGCACGGCTCAGCTTTATCCGCTGACTGCTGATGATGTTCAGATTATAACTGAGCTGGCTATACCGGAATCTAAATGGGAGAATGATTCTATTGTGTTGTTTAACATCTCTTATGCGGATTGCGGAGTAGAGAATAAGTTTACTACAAATTCAGACGGTGCTGTGACATACAGCTCTACGAATGAGAATGTGGCAACAATTGCTCCTGATGGAACTATATCCATTACTTATGCACCGGGTGTTGCAATGATTTATGCTGAGACTGCAGAAACAGAGAATTATCTTGCAAGCAAGGTTGGCTTTGTGTATGCTGCTATCAGCGGTTCAGGTCAGTTGGAGATGCCTTATATCGTTTCTGATGCCTCTTTCTTGTATGGAACAAAATACCTTACAGGTGACAAGGTCTGGGTGAGTGGATATGTTGTTGGTTATGTTGACGGACAGAATATCAATAGTGGTGCTGTATTTGCAGCTCCTGCTACAGAGGATGTCAAGACTAATCTGCTTCTTGCTGATAATCCGGAAGAAACGGATGTGACAAAGTGTATTCCTGTACAGCTTCCTAAAGGCTTCGTAAGAGAAGGTTTGCAGCCTTCTGTAAACTATAAGTCTATGGTATGGCTCTACGGAAATATTGATAAGTATTTCGGTGTTGCAGGTATCAAGTCTGTTTCTGATTATAGCAAAGACGGTAAAGAATTGGCAACTGGTATTGAAGCTGTTGAAGTGGAAGACGCTCCTAAGTCGATTTACACACTTGCGGGACAGAAAGTGGATGTAATCACAAAGGGTGGTGTTTATATCATCGACGGAAAGAAAGTACTTGTAAAGTAATTTTAATTTTCTGATAAGCTTCCTCCGGTGCTTCCTCAAACAGGGAGAGCCGGAGGATGTTTTGTTTGATGGGCTGACGCTGGTTGTGTATGGCAACTGTAGCGGACTGATAATGATGTAAAAATGATATTTATATGAACAAGAAACGAAATGTATTTGTGGCATGGCTGATGCTCTGCTCTTTTTCTCTTTGCCTGCATGCTCAGATACCGAATGGATATTATGGAAAAACAGACGGGAAGACCGGAGCAGAATTGAAGGGTGTACTCTATGATATAATAGGAAAGCATACCGTGATTTCTTATGCCGGGCTTTGGGAAGTCTATGAAACGACAGATGTGGTTCCGGGAACGGAAGATAAAGTATATGACTTGTTTTCTACAGAGGAGAACTATTATTCCACTTCTGTACACGGTACTGACTTCAATCGTGAGCATGTAGTGCCTCAGAGCTGGTGGGGCGGCGGAAACAAGAGCAATGCCTATTCCGATGTGTTTAATGTGCTGCCGTCAGAATCAACCGCTAACTCAGCGAAAAGCAATTACCCTTTGGGTGAAATAACCGGGGCGGTGCAGTTTGACAACGGACGGATTAGAATTGGTAAATCTTCTAAAAGTGGTGGGGCTGACTATGTGTTTGAACCCTACGATGAGTTTAAAGGCGACTTTGCACGTATATATATGTATGTGGCAACGTGCTATCAAGGAAACTCTTGGACGCAGACGAACTATGCTTTCTCTCCGGGTGTAAGCGAATATCCGGCTTTCCAGTCATGGATAATCCCCCTGTTGCTCCGCTGGAACCGTTTTGATCCTGTGAGCGAATGGGAGATTGCGCGTCAGGAGGCTGTCTATGGCATTCAGCACAATCGCAATCCTTTTATAGACTATCCTATTCTTGCAGAGTATATATGGGGTGACAGTGTAGCTGTGGATTTTGATTTGGCGAATGCCGTGCCGCATGTAGGCGCACCGTTTACGGAGGAAGGCGGCAAGGATGACGATGATTCGCCAATCGATATTGCCGGACTCGACAGACTGCTCTTCAATGAGGCTTTCGATGATGTGGTTTCAGGCAATGACTATGCCACAGACGGTTCTTCTGTTGTGTGGAACGGCAATGAGAACATTGTGGCTGTTTCTTCTGCCTATTGTGCGGGAAAAGCCGTGAAGTTAGGTGCGTCGAAGAAACGTGGAGAGATAACGACAGTACCTATTATATATGATGGTGGTCGTTTGCGTGTGGAAGTGGATGTGAAAGGATGGACATCCGTGGAAGGAGAAATTTCGGTCTGTGTATCCGGAGCCGAAGAACAGACTGCATCCTACTCTGCGAAAATAAATGACTCCTATGAGACTGTCTCTTTGATATTTACCGGTGTGTCGCAGAATCCGTCCGTGACTGTAGGTACAACGGAAAAACGGTGTTTCTTGGATGGGCTTCGTGTATATGGTGAAAGTGAAACTGACGGTGTGAATGGTGTCAGGGAAGATAAGACTCCGGATGATGCATACTATACTATTTCCGGACAGCGGCTCACTTCCAAACCTTTGCGACACGGGATATATATACATCATGGCAAGAAGATTGTGGTGAGATAATCATTGGTTGCTTCTGTCAGATGTGTTTTGCCTGATAGGGATAAGATGCAATGTTGACAACACTGCATTTCAAGAGTAATAAACTGCATCCCAAAAGCTTTATTTCAGACTTTTGGGATGCAGTTATTTTTTTTACGAAGTGTTATGAATGCGGATCTTTGATGGGGGTTGGGGAAATGTATCAGTTGCTTCTTTCTGACTGTTTTCACAGATAAAAAACTTTTATAAGACAAATTGGCATAAAATAAGTCAAAATTGCGGTGTGAACAATGCGGGCATACTGTTTGTTTCTATTAAGACGTGATAAAAAATATAGAAACAGACGAAAAACTTATATAAAGAAAGGAATAAACATGAACTTCAACAACTTTACAATCAAAGCACAGGAAGCAGTTCAAGAATCTGTAAATCTTGTGCAGCAGTATGGGCAGCAGGTCATAGAACCGGCTCACATCATGGCGGGGATACTTAAAGTTGGTGAGAATGTAACCAACTTCATATTCCAGAAGCTTGGTGTCAACACACAGGCTTTCAGTAATATTGTATTGAGTGAGGCAGCCTCTAAACCAAAGGTCAGTGGAGGAGAGCCTTATTTGAGCAGAGAAACCAACGAAGTGCTTCAGCGTGCCGTGGCACTGTCTAAAGATATGGGAGATGAGTACGTCTCGCTCGAACCTATCGTGCTTGCTTTGTTGCTTGTAAATAGTAGCGTGTCCAAGATTATGAAGGACATGGGAGTGACAGAGAAAGAATTGCGCAAGGCTATCACAGAACTCAGAAACGGCGAAAAAGTGAAGAGCCAGTCGAGTGAAGACACCTACCAGTCCCTTTCCAAATACGCGACTAACTTAATAGAACAGGCACGGAGCGGAAAACTGGATCCTGTGATTGGGCGAGATGAGGAGATAAGGCGGGTGTTGCAAATCCTGAGCAGACGAACAAAGAACAATCCTATACTTATCGGTGAGCCGGGCGTGGGAAAAACCGCAATTGTCGAAGGGCTTGCGCATAGAATACTGCGTGGTGATGTTCCTGACAATCTGAAAGACAAGCAGCTTTATTCTTTGGATATGGGTGCGCTTGTTGCCGGTGCCAAATATAAAGGTGAGTTCGAAGAGCGTCTGAAAGCGGTGATAAATGAAGTCACTAAAAGTGAAGGAAATATTATTCTGTTTATAGATGAAATCCATACGCTTGTAGGAGCCGGAAAAGGTGAAGGCGCAATGGATGCAGCCAACATTTTGAAGCCGGCTCTTGCGCGAGGTGAACTGAGAAGCATTGGTGCGACTACGCTTGATGAATATCAGAAATATTTTGAGAAGGACAAGGCATTGGAACGGCGATTCCAGACCGTAATGGTTAACGAGCCGGATGTGCTCAGTACCATTTCCATATTGAGAGGACTGAAAGAGCGTTATGAGAATCACCATAAGGTGCGTATTAAAGATGAGGCAATCATTGCGGCGGTAGAGCTTTCCAATAGATATATTACGGAACGTTTTCTTCCGGACAAAGCGATTGACCTGATGGATGAGGCTGCTGCCAAGTTGCGCATGGAGCGTGATTCCGTTCCTGAAAATCTGGATGAGATTTCACGTCATCTGAAACAGCTTGAGATTGAGCGCGAGGCGATAAAGCGTGAAGGCGACAATGAAAAGTTGGATATGCTGAATAAACAAATCGCAGACTTGAAAGAGGAAGAAAACTCCTATAATGCGAAATGGAAGGCGGAACGTGAACTCGTCAACAAGATTCAGCAGAACAAACTTCAGATTGAACAATTGAAGTTTGAAGCCGAGCGTGCCGAGCGCGAAGGTAATTACGGACGTGTGGCTGAAATACGTTACGGTAAACTGCAAGCCCTTGAGGAGGAAATAAAGAAATTTCATGCAGAGCTGATGCAGGCTCAGGGGGCGAGTGCCATGATAAAGGAAGAAGTGACAAGCGATGATATTGCGGATGTGGTGAGTCGTTGGACGGGCATACCTGTGAGCAAGATGATGCAGAGTGAACGCGAGAAACTGTTGCATCTTGAAGATGAACTGCATAAGCGTGTCATAGGTCAGGACGAAGCGATACAGGCAGTAAGCGATGCGGTACGTCGTAGCCGTGCAGGGCTGCAGGATCCTCGCCGTCCTATAGGGTCTTTCATCTTCTTAGGTACAACCGGTGTGGGAAAAACCGAATTGGCTAAAGCTCTGGCAGACTATTTGTTTGACGATGAGACGCTGATGACCAGAATTGATATGAGCGAATATCAAGAAAAGCATAGTGTGAGCCGTCTTATCGGTGCGCCTCCCGGATATGTGGGCTATGATGAAGGCGGACAACTGACAGAAGCTGTGAGACGTAAACCGTATTCCGTTGTGCTGTTTGACGAGATAGAGAAGGCGCATCCTGATGTGTTCAATATTCTCTTGCAGGTACTTGACGACGGTCGTCTGACTGACAATAAAGGACGCACTGTGAATTTCAAGAATACTATCATCATTATGACTTCTAATCTTGGAAGTCATTTGATACAGGAGAAGTTTGACAAATTGGCTGCTCTTCAGAAGTCGGGCACATTGTCGGCTGCACAACTTGGAATGAAGCGGGATGAAATCTCAGAAGAAGCAAAGAATGAAGTACTTGCTATGCTCAAGCAGACCATACGTCCTGAGTTCCTCAACCGTATCGACGAGACCATCATGTTCTCTCCGCTCAATGAAGAGGAGATACGCAAGATTGTAGTTTTGCAGATTAACGGAGTGAGAAAGATGCTTTCGGAGAATGGTGTCAAGCTGTCTGTCACGGATGCAGCCGTTGATTTTCTTTCGGCTGCCGGTTTTGATCCGGAGTTCGGAGCACGTCCTGTCAAGCGCGCGATACAGCGTTATTTGCTTAATGACCTGTCGAAGAAACTTCTTGCAGGAGGTATAGATAAAGACAAGGAAATTATTGTGGATGCCTCCGATGGAACACTTGTGTTTAGAAACTAAAGACAATAGGTTTTTAATTTTTCATTTGTTATAATAGGATAGTTATATATGCAGAATCCTCCGTCGCTTGCGGCGGGGGATTTTTGTGAATATAAACATGAGGAAATCATCGGATAACATGATATAAGTCAATTTCTTGTTTTTGACAAAATGATATTTTCGTCCAAAATGAAAATTTAACACTTGAAGCGATTTTCCGAAGATGTCAAAGAGACAATATTTTTGGAGTGAAGATAATGTATTGACAATCAGTAAAATATAAAATTTTCTGAAACGCTCAAAAAAACGTGTCGGACGCAATTTTTTGAAATTTTTCTATATTCTGATAATCTGTTGATTATTAATATTTTACGTCAAAAATTGTTGTTTTTGCTCTCAAACACCACTTCAAATTCACTCACTTTCAGGTTTCTGTTCAGACATGCCTCCAATACGGCAATTTATACACTTTTTAATATTTAGGCTGAAGCCCATCGTCTTTTTCTCTGCTTCCCAGTGTTTTTTTATTTTCAGCGCACTGAAATTTTCTCCAAACTACTAAGTTTTTAAAATTGTAGCGCACTGCAAATAAAATTACAGTGCGCTGAAAAAGTGGCGACAGTGCGCTGGAAATTTGAAAATTTAGTACTTTTTTTCAAAAGACTCTTCGCAGAAGATAAACAAATGTAAAAGAACCAGTCCAAAATGAAACACTATTTCACAATTCACAGAGGCTTTTGGAAATGCACGTAGAATCCCCATTCTTCGATAAAAGTTCATTGCGCTTCGTTTTGTAGCGTTCCAGAGGACTTGGAATTTTAACATTTGATAAAATCAAAAAGATAGTATTTGTTGTTAAATAGGTGTACTTTGATTAATATTGACGTATTTTACTTTCTTTTTGTTAGAAAATAAATTTGTTAAAAAATATATATAAAAAATTTTGTTATGGGGCTTTTTAGGCGATTTAATGGGATTTTTCCGTTACTGTCGCACCAAATAAACAGATAAGTTTAAAACAAATTCTTAGTTAATTCACAGATTTATTGTAACTTTGTGTTCAAATACGAATTGTATGACAAACTTTGATAAGCAGAAATTGACAGAGATTGTTTTGTATATTCTAAACAAGACAAAGGGATTAGATTATTATCATTTATTTAAAGTGATATATTTTGCCAATATTGCGCATTTGGCGAAATATGGATTTCGTATGACAACTGATGAATTCTGTGCATTGCCAGACGGACCTGTTCCGTCTGTCTTGTATGATTGCATCAAGGATGATATTCATTGCGATAAGGAGCTTGAAGCAATGATTGAAAAGAGTGTTGCTAAGGGTAATGATGATGCGTATTACATGCTGATTGCAAAAAGAGGGGCAGACATGGATTATCTTTCCAATGCTGATGCCGAAGAAATAGACAAGTCAATTCAAGAGAATGCTTATTTATCTTATGGTGAACTAAGAACAAAATCTCATGGAGAAGAATGGCATCGGGCTTTCTACAATACTAAACAAGGACGGAAAGTTATGGATGTGATAGGTATGGCAAAGGATGGAATGGCAAGTGATGACATGATTGAGTATATAAAGGAAAATCTTGCAGTAGAATCGGCATTGGCATGACAAAAATCGGTGATTTGTTAGGAGAACAGGCTGACAGACTTGTTCGCTATAACCTGAATGTAGGTGAGTTCATTTGCTTGTTTTGGATAGGAACAATGGAATAACTCCTAAGGATGGTGAGGAAACGCGCAACAAGTTTTTTGTTGTGTTAGGTTTTGACAAAGACGGAAATGTAATTGGTGGTCTGGTCATAAACTCTAATGTCAATTATAAGCTTCCATGTACAATTACGGATTACCAATTACCTGTAACAGTTGGGCAATGTCCTTTTTTGAAACATAACTCTTACGTGAACTGTTCCAGATTGATAACGGTGGAGAGAAGCAAATTTAATAAATCCACATATAGAGGTGAAATAAGTGATTATGAATTGATGGAGCAAATTATTGAAACTGTAAAGGAAAGTCCGACTGCAAACAAGAAGATGCTGAAATATTTTGGTATTATATGATATTTCCATTAGAAATTGATTCGCCTTAGATTCCCAATTTCTAATTACTTTGTAAATCTTTTGATTCCTGTCTTATTTTTCTTAACTTTGCAACACTGATTGTGATTTTGTTCTCCGAGTGTTTGGCTCTTCTGCCGGCAAACGGAGAATATTTGTGAATATACTGTTTTGCCCTTGAATCTTTGCAATGAGCATTTCCGTATTGTTTGGTAAGGAATTAAAAATGCTGTTAAATCACAATAAAATACGACAGGTGTCGTTTTAGTAAATATAAAAATGAGAGAAAAACTATAAATAATGGATAAATTAATTGAAACAAAGAACATTGACGGAATGAATTCTGTAGAAAGATTCCTGAAGCGTACAGGAGATCTTTTGGGTGCTTTTTTGCTGTTGATTCTGCTTTCTCCGGTATTTCTTATAATATATGTAATGCAGAAAATAGAGGGGGAGGGTCCTGCTATTTTCAAGCAGGAACGTATAGGAAAAGGAGGAAAACCTTTTGATATTCTTAAGTTCAGGACAATGAAAGTGGAGGCAGAAAAAGAGGGGATACCGCAACTTGCGACAGTGGGGGACGACCGTTTGACTAAAGTTGGGAAATTTCTTCGTGAACACCATCTTGACGAACTTCCTCAGTTGTGGAATGTTTTTGTCGGTGATATGTCTTTTGTCGGATATCGTCCTGAACGTCAGTATTTTATATCGCAGATAATGGAACACAATCCAGACTATGTCTTGTTGTATGTCAGTCGTCCGGGAGTGACATCAAATGCCACTTTGCACAACGGATATACAGACACCATGGAGAAGATGCTTTTGCGTCTTGACATGGATCTTGACTATTTACGTCATCGTTCGATAAGTCTTGATTTTAAAATAATTTTTGAAACTGCCTTTTCTGTAGTAGGAGGCAAGAAATTTTAATCCTATCATTTAGATGCTTAAAAAAATATATATTCTATTCATGTTCGTGTCATTGGCACAATTGGCTTATTCGCAGACAATGACAGATGAACAAGTTATACGTTATGTGACAGAGCAACGTGAGAAAGGAAAAGACCAGAACACTATTGTCAGTCAGCTTCTCCGAAAGGGATGTACTGTAGAACAGATACGCCGTATCCGCAAGAAATATCAGGCACAGCAAGAGCAGCTTGGTGCTGTGGATATTACAGGAGAAAATTCCGGCAAGACAAAAAGTCGTCTGCGCACGGACAAGCAGAAGGCGGAAGAGAAGAGCAGGCAACAGAACAATTATATGGTACGTTCGCAGATTCGTGGCAGAAACGGTATGGGCGGAATGACGCAAAATGAACGTATGCAGGGCATGAATGATGAAATCGAATTCATGGACATCGATTCGCTCATTTACTATCGTAATATGTTTCAGGACGAAAATGAAGTGTTTGGACGTAATATCTTTAATAATGAGATGCTTACGTTTGAACCAAACATGAATATGCCTACTCCTGCAAATTATATTCTTGGAGCGGGAGACAATGTCATTATTGATGTGTGGGGAGCTTCGCAGACAACATTTGAGGAAGTCATCTCTCCGGATGGTACGGTTACGATAGAAGGAGTCGGACCGGTGAAACTGGCTGGCAAGACTGTGAAAGAAGCAAATGCTCATATAAAGGGAGTGCTTGGACAATTTTATTCTTCTTCTCAGGTCAGTCTTACAGTTGCCGAAACACGCTCTATACAGGTGCAGGTGATGGGAGAAGTTGTGGCTCCGGGTACTTATACATTAAGTTCGCTTTCTTCTGCTTTTAACGCAATGTATGCAGCCGGCGGTATAAATGAATTGGGAACTTTGCGTGATATAAGGGTCTATAGGAAAGGGAAATTAATTTCCACAATAGATGTATATGATTATATTCTGAATGGAAACTCATCCGGAGATATTCGTTTGCAGGATGACGATGTGATAGTGGTGGGTACGTATGACTGTCTCGTAAATATACGAGGTAAGGTTAAACGGCCGATGTTCTATGAAATGAAGAAGAATGAGAGTGTGGCTACCATTATCAATTATGCCGGAGGTTTTACTGGAGACGCTTATAGAAAGAATATCCGTCTTATAAGGAAAACAGGATACGAATATTCCATACATACCATTGAGGAGTTTGACATGAGTGGGTTTACATTGAATGATGGAGACTCAATATATGTAGATAGCATTATTCCGCGTTTCTCCAATATGGTGGAAATCCGTGGTGCTGTATTCCATCCGGGAATGTTCCAGATGAATGGTAGTATAAATACTGTTCGCGAACTCGTGAATGCGGCTGAGGGGCTGAGGGAAGATGCTTTTGTTGCTCGTGCTGTGATGCATCGCCGCAAGCCAGACTTAACCCTTGAAGTGCTTCCTGTAGATTTGCAGGGACTAATGAATGGAACTGTAGCCGACATACCTCTTCGCAAGGACGATGTGCTTTTTATCCCAAGCAAATTGGATATGCAAGGGGAACAGACTGTGAAAATTGGAGGAGAAGTAAATTATCCGGGTACTTACCTGTATGCAGACAATACGTCGCTGGAGGATATTGTTTTGCAGGCAGGTGGTCTTACTGATGCGGCATCAATAGTGAAGGTGGATATTTATAGACGTATTGTTGATGTTAAAGCCAAAGAAGAAGCTTCATCTTTGATTGAGACATTTTCTTTCGGGCTTAAAGACGGATTTGTGGTTGATGGCGACCCCGGATTTATATTGAAGCCTTTTGATGAGGTTGTTGTACGTAAAAGTCCTACCTATACGGAACAGCAGAATGTGTCTGTGGAGGGTGCTGTCAACTTTACCGGAGAATATGCCATGTCAAGCAAGAACTTTCATTTGAGCGATCTTGTGAAAGCGGCGGGAGGCTTGTCTGCTGTGGCATATTCCAAAGGAGCGCGTCTGGAACGTCGTATGACAGAGGAAGAACGCTTGCAGCGTGAGAATACTTTGCGTACATCGCAGATTGCATTGTATGAGGAGAGCATGAACAGTGAAAAGAATTTTGATTTCAATCGTGCCGATACATTGCTGAACATGAAACTTGATTTGGGCAATACATATCCGGTGGCGATAAATCTTGATAAGGCGATAGAGAATCCGGGTGGAGTAGATGATATTACCTTGCGTGAAGGCGACAAACTGGTTATTCCGCAATATACTAACACTGTGAAGGTCAGCGGAGATGTCATGTACCCTATATCAATGAACTACAAAGAGGGTGAGTCGCTTAACTATTATATAAAGCGTGCCGGAGGATATGGAGACCGTGCGCGTAAGAGCCGTGTGTATGCTGTGTATATGAACGGTTCTGTAGAATTGATAAGTCACCATTCAAGCAAGGCTATACAGCCGGGATGTGAAATTGTGGTTCCTTCTAAACAGAATAAGAATAAAATGTCCACAGCTGAAGTGATGAGTATCGGTACTTCTGCTACGTCTGTCGCAACGATGATTATCACAGTGGCTAATATTTTGAAATAGGATAGTGATGGCATATAGGCATCCTCTCTATGTAGGGGACCGTTTGTTATATAGATAAGTGATGGGAAAATTGTAATCGATGATTAACTATGCAAGAAAAAAATAGTGATAAGCCAATCTTAGGAAAAGATGATATTTTCATATTATTGCAGAAAGTATTTTCTTATAAAAGATTGTTGATACGCAATACTGTAGCCGGACTCCTTTTTGGTGTCGTGGTGGCACTGGGGGTCTGTAAAACATGGACGTCGACAATTGTGCTGGCTCCTGAAATAAGCGGTGAGAGTGCGCTGGGAGGCAGTGTAAGCAATTTGGCATCGCTTGCAGGCATCAATTTAGCCTCAATGTCCTCGACTGATGCTATTTATCCTGAATTGTATCCACAGATTATAGAATCAACACCTTTTGTTGTTGATTTGTTTGGTGTGGAAGTTGAGACGATTGACGGTGAGGTGAAGACAGATTTGTTCGATTATCTGATGACGAAACAGAAGATGTCGTGGTGGAATTTACCCAAGCATTATCTGACGAAGACGGTTAATGGAATAATGTCCAGATTTGTGAAATCGAATTTTAAAAATGATGATGGAAATGTGGATCCTTTTTATCTGACGAAGGAGCAATTTATTGTGGCGGAAGAGATACGCTCAAATATAGTGTCTTCGACAGTGAACAAGAAGGACCAAATAATTACGCTCAGAGTGACGGCACAAGACCCATTGGTGGCAGCAATGCTTGTTGATACGGTGAGGGTGCGGTTGCAGGATGCTATCATTGATTACCGTACGAAGAAAAGCCGGCATGATATGGAGTATGCAGAGAAGTTAATGATAGAGGCACGGCAGGAATATATGAAGGCACAGCATGCTTATGCTGAATTTGCTGATGCGCATCAGAATACGCTCCTTACATCGGTGAGCGTGAGGCAGGATGATTTGGAAAATCAGATGGGATTGGCTTACAATGTCTATTCGCAGATGGTTCAACAGTATAATATAGCTAAGGCTAAATTGCAGGAAAGGATGCCGTCATTCATTGTAATACAGCCGTCGGAGATAACAATACGCCCTTCGAGCGTGTCTAAAATTGTTGTTGTGGCAGGATGGGGCTTTATGCTGTTTGTACTGACAGTGGGGTGGGTTCTTGTCAAGGACAAAATAAAGGCATGGAAGACGAAACTTTTCAAGGGGAATCAGCATAAGGAAATTGTTGTATAAAAGTATAGTGAATAATGATATATCTGGTAGCTTTCATTCTGATTCTTGTTCCTGTCATAAGGTTTGACTTGATGAAATTAGAAGGTAACAAATCGTTATGGTTGTCGCTGAATTTTCTGATGATGGTGATGGTGGCAGGTTTGCGTTATAGAGTGGGGGGGGATACGCTGATATATATGGATCTGTTTGACACTTATCCTGCGATAGACGAATTGTCAACCTTCGATTTCGAGGATGCAAAATACAATCCGTGCTGGTATATCTATAACTCTATATTCAAGTCGTGTGGTAATAGCTTTACGCTGTTTCAGATTGTGCAGGCAGTGATAGTAAACGGTGTCTTCTTTCGTTTTTTTAAACGACAGACATCTTATTATTTTACAGCTATATTGGTCTATTTTTTTGGCTACTATTGCTATTATAATATGGAGATTCAGCGTGAAGTATTGAGTTTGTGCTTCATGTTGGAGGCTTATCCTTTTTTGGTGAGAAAAAAGTTGCTACAGTATTATCTGTTGTGTGTGGCAGCTTTGTTTTTCCATACTTCGGCTGTAGTCATGTTTCTTTTCCCTTTAGTGCTACTTATCAAGAAAGATTATTTTTGGGTAGCACTATTGATTATTGGCATGACGGTATTGATGTTGCAGGTACTTGATGTTATCAATATATTTTTGAGTATAGCGGTTCCTGACACAAAACTGACTGAGACAATCGCATCGTATCTGATGAATGAGTCGCCTAATATCATAGGTAAGACCGTATATATATTGAAAATAGTGCCATTCATCATGCTGATGTTCGTAAGAAACAGGCATGGATTCGATAACGACATGCTTGTGGGTAAATTGATATTCTTTGCTGTTGCTATTCAGTCTGTCACGATGTATATACCCGTTACGCAGCGTTTTTCCAATTATATTTTTCCGTTGGCAATAGTGTATGTCGTAAATACGTTCTATTTGCACTATTGGGATATACGTCCGCATTTATTGTCGCATCTTATTGTTACGAGTGCGTTGTTTATTTATGGATTTAATTTGGCTTATTTCTATTTGCAGAATAGGAATGATGATTTGGAGGGCACTCATGTATATAACAGATATTTGCCCTATAATTCAGTATTCGACCCTCAGAGTGATAATGTGCGTGAACAATTGATACAAAATGAACGTGCAACGAGGTGGATGTAGGTTAAATGTTTTGTTGAAAAGGATGAAGACAAAATATAGTAATTGTATTTTCGAATGAGTCTAAAAAAGAATCTTACATATAGTGCGGTGTTGACACTAAGTACTTATTTGATGCCGCTGATAGTGTTTCCCTATATATCGCGTGTTTTAGGACCAGATGGTGTGGGAACTGTGGATACGGTTGAATATATCATAAACTATGCGATAGTATGTTCAATGATGGGACTGTCTATTGTGGGAATAAGAGAGATTGCAAAAGCACGTGATAATTATGTTTTGCTGACGAAGACATTCTCGGAATTATTTTTTTTGAATGTCATATCTTCTCTGTTTGTGCTTGTCGTATTGCTTGTGTTGATATTTTTTGTACCGGATTTTTCGCAGCGAAAAGAACTTTTCTTTATTGGTATGCTGAAAGTTGTGGCAAATCTATTTTGGGTAGAATGGTTTTTTAAAGGAATAGAGAATTTTAGGTATATAACAGTGCGTTCTGTAATAGCACGGAGTGTGTTTGTTGTGCTTGTTCTATTGCTTATCAATACAAGGCAGGATTATGTTTTGTATTATGTGCTATGGGTTGGATTAACAGTGATGAATGCTGTGTGCAATTGGTCATATAAGCAAAAATATGTTGCACTTACGGTAAGCAATATCAATCTGAGGCATTATTTGTTGCCATTTTTATCATTAGGTGGATTTGCTATATTAAGTGCAGTGTATACACAGTTGAACGTGGCATTTCTTGGATTTGCGTGTTCTGATGAAGAAGTGGGATATTATACAACTTCAACACGGCTTTATACTGTTATAATAGCATTACTCTCAACTTTGACAGGAGTTATGATTCCTCACATCAGTGTGTTGGTTAAGGAACAACGCTTCAATGAAATAAAAGTACTGGTGCGTAAGGTTTTTAATGTCTTGTTTGTGATAGCCTTTCCGATAGTGATATTTGTTGAACTTTTTGCACCTGATGTAATTATGCTTTTTGCAGGTGAACAGTTTCTTAAAGCTGTTATCCCAATGCGTATAGTGATGCTTCTTGTCTTTGTCATAGGTTCGGAACAGATTTTCATTATGCAACTATTGGTGCCTATGCAGAAGGATAAGGAGATATTGTATTGCGCTATGGCTGGAATGATAGTATGTCTTGTGGTTAACTGGATGTTTGTAGAAACCTTGAGGAGTGTTGGTTCGGCATTGGCATGGTTGTCTGCTGAGTTTGTTGTATTGCTGCTGTCATCTTTTTGTGTAAACAGATGTTTGCAGATAAGATTTCCTGTTAAGGATTTTCTTCGGCATCTATTATTTGCAGTTCCTTATGTTGTGTTGGGATGGATTGTTTCGTATGCGTTCAATTCTCTTTTGCTTAAATTAGCAGTAGCGGTATTATGTTTTATTGCCTATTTTTTGCTTGTTGAAGAAAAAATATTTAACTTTGGACTTATAACTCAAGTGGTTAATAAGATATATAGAGCCAAGAGATAAGGTCTATGGTTGCTTATTATAAAAAAGTAAGGGATGTATCAAGTTGCAATTCTATTGACGACATATAATAGTTCGGCTTATATAAGAGAACTGCTCGATTCATTGTTGGCACAGACGTATGTACATTGGGTGTTATATGTACGTGATGATGGATCTACTGACAATACGTTTGATATTCTCTGTGAATATCGAGCGTTAGATTCACGTATATGTATGATTTTTGATGATAAAAGACGAGGGGCATGTGAAGGATTTTTGTGGTTGCTTGACAAGGCAAAAGGAGATTTCTATATGTTTTGTGACCATGATGACGTATGGTTGCCACAGAAGATAGAAAAAACGCTTTATAAAATGCTTGGACAAAAAGATTTTTCTATTAAGCCCATAGCTGTTTGCACAGATCTTACGCTTGTTGACTCTAAGTTGAATGTTATTTCGGATTCAATGTGGAGACATTGCCATTTTACCGCTCAACAGTTTAATGATAAATATTTCCATCTGGTGTATAATAATGTTACAGGTTGTACAATGATGATTAACAATAAAGTGAAGGAAATAGCTTTCCCATATCCTGAAAGCATTATCATACATGATTCGTGGATTGCTGCTGCTGTCTTATGGAATGGAGGACGTATTGAGACAATAAACGAAGTGACCATTCTTTACAGACAGCATGAGCATAATGCGATAGGAGCGAAAGATGCTCCATCATATATGAGTCAGCTTATGAAATTCAAGTTGCTGTGGAAGAAAACAAAAAGACAGCATGACACTGCTTTGCAACTTGTCAGAATGAATTTTATGTTTTTCTTTTTGATGAAATTATATTATATGGTAAAGATACATTCAAAGTGTTGAGTACTGATGTTTTTTCTTTTATACAGTCTGTAGAGCATGAATTTTTTTGTTCAAGACATTATCAGTATTCCTTTTTGTAGGCGATATTTATTATTGTAAAATGATGTAAGTGTAATGAAAACCTTTGCGATTTTTTGTGTAACATATAACTCATATTCTGATTTACGAAAATATTTGGCATCAATAGATGTTGCTGCTGCTAATGTTAAAGATGTATTGCAGACAGATGTTTTTATCGTGGATAATACAGATTGTGATTGCGAAGATTTATCCGATTGTCTTGCTTATAAAAATATAAAGTGCCAAGTTTTTCCATATCATGAGAATCTAGGCTATTTCGGAGGTGCACAGCGTGCATTGAATGAAGTGGAGATTGGTAAGTATGATTATATTGCCATTACGAATGTCGATTTGCAATTGGCAGAAGATACATTGGTCAATATCGCAGCAATAGAACAGGAGGCAAACATTGGATGGATAGCTCCTGCCTTATTGTCAGCGAAAGAAAAGCGAGATATAAATCCAGTATGTCTTCATCGTTATTCCAAAAGGAAGTTGCAGCTGTTATTGATGAAATTTGATTATCCGGTAATAGATTATATCTATAATAAAACATTGTACAAACGAAAATGTTTGCGTAAGACTTATCCATCTATGGATATATATGCAGGACATGGTTCTTTTATATTGTTAACAAAGGAATATTTTAATAGATGTGGATTGATTAATTATCCGATTTTTCTTTTTGGAGAAGAATTATATCTTGCAGAGGAATGTCGAAAGCATTCTTTACGAGTTCTTTATGCTCCGTCTATCAGAATTTTTGATAAGGAGCATGTTTCAACTTCAAAATTGAAAAGAACTATAAGTTTTAAGAAAACTTTTTATTATCAATGTAATTGTAAAGCTCTTAGATATATTTTGAATAAATATTATTAATGTTTGATTTGGTTGTGTGGATTTGTTTATCTTACACATTTATTTATAAGTGCAATGATGAGGTTGCGAATTATTTGCTTAATGATTTTTATTGATAATAAAAGGCGAAGAATCTTGAGGTATCGCCTGAGATTCTTTGCCTTTTATAGATATTTTCATCTCTTCATTTGTTCTTGTGGATAAAGGCATTGGAAATGTCTGCCTTGTTCATGGCATTATAATTTCAGCATTCCGCCCAATTTGTAATCGTATTCGTCCGGAATAAAAGGTTCTGCTCCGCCGCCAGGGTGCAATGTTATTTCTCCGAAGAATACGTTATTATCATGCACATAGAGGTCTACTCTTATGAATGCTTTGTTTTGCGAAAGTTTCTTTGCTATGTAAACCATCTCCTCCAGTTGTGCTGGACGCTCGGGCATAATTTCCGGTTTCTGATATGAAATGCTGAACGGCGCCGGTTCCCAGTTTGTAGTGAAGAATGCTCTTCTGTGGTTTGTGAATCTGTTGACATCGACTTGAATAAAACGCGGGTTGCCGTTAAAACAGAAAAACTTATAGTCTAAGATGTTATATTCAAGGAACTGTTCGCATATAATCTTATGAGGTGTTTTCTTGTATTGCCATTCTCTTGACACTGGATATTGATCGTGCTTCATCCAATACCGCATCTTCTTTCTGACTTTGTTTATGTCAAGTTTGCTTTTATCTTTGCAAATTATGTTCCATCCTGAACCGTGATTAGCTTTAAGAGCGAACTTATTGGGGAGTTTGTCAAAGTCGACATCGTCTGCATTGTCCCATACACCAAGTAACGGAACAAGATATTTCTCGCCAATAGTGTTCTTGATAAATTCTCTGACACGGTATTTGTCGGCAAGAACATCTCCGTCGCTTACTTGTGGATGTATTTTGAGCCAATGAATCTTTTCATTGAAACGTTTCGGATTGTTAATGTCGAGTTTATGGAATGTGCGCTTGTGTCGCTTGAATGTTACCCATGTTTGTAGATTAAAGAATGCACTGTCGGGCAATAGGCTTAGAATATGTTTACATAGCCAATACCACGTATGTCTAAGGAAATCTTTCATTTTTTTATTGGAAAGTTGTTGTGTTATTTTACCTTGTATCCTAAATAATATATTCTGTTTTTGATAATTTTGTATATATGTGTTGGCATAAATACACACAACAGATATGTATATGCATGTGTATATGAATACCCGAAAATATCCTTATAGACTTTCGCATTATACTTTATTAATGACAACTTATTTGTAGATATAGAATTTTTGCGATGTCTGTAATATGCCAATGGTTCTTGCATTCCAAATGCATTATGGCATTTCTTCATGATAGTGAGAAATAATGCCCAATCCTGACGTTTGCGTATGGTTGGCATTAAAAATTTACCGTATTTCGTTGTGTCATACATGGCTGTGAGGCATCCTATTTTGTTGTCCTTTTTGAGTTCTGACAGTGTAAGATGCATTGGAGCTATTACAATGCCGCATTTGACATCGTTCTCATCACATTCAAAATAAGAAGTATAACTTAGGCAGCATTTTTTCTCCTGCATGAATTTAATCTGTTTTTCAAGCTTCTGAGGCATCCAACGGTCATCGCTGTCACAGAAAGCTATATATCTGCCACGCGCTTCTATGATGGATTTGTTGCGTGTGCAGGCTGGTCCTAAGTTGCGTGGAAGAAAGAACACTTTGATTCTGCTGTCCTTCTTCTGATAATATTCAAGGATTTCTTTCGTTTCCGGGTTGGTTGAGGCATCATCCGAAATCAGCAGTTCCCAATTGGGATATGTCTGACTCAGAATACTTTCAATGCTGCCTCGAAGATACTTGGCTGCATTGTATGTAGGCATGATGACTGATACTAACTCCTGTTCCATAGTTCCTTTGATTATGCAAAGTTATAAGAAATATTTATAGCGGCAAAGGATTTCAGAATTTTCTGAAATGCAGCCGGAGGTATTCATCCGACAATGTCAGCTTTTTATGCGAGAGGCTCTCTACATGGAAGCGGCTTGTCAGTGAATTGATACCAAAAATGCGAAGCTCGTCTATCTGCGTAACCTCTTTGTTTCCTTCTGCTTTGTCGTATATCTGGGGATTGTAAACAATAAGGGAATCGGCAGTATGTCGGAACCGGAACATGTATTTAGGATTGAGCAAATCTTCTTTGTTCTGTGCCGACAGAATGTTTGCTTGTACTGCCCAAAAGATGCTTCTTTCCGTGAAGTCGGTCTTGTTCCCTGTTGACAGGGTGTCAATGCCGCACAACTTCCAATATCCGTCAAGTTTGCCGTTGCCGGAGGTTTCTATCTCACATGATGTGAGCATTGCTGCGATAACAAAGATGTATGATAAAATTCTTTTCATTTGCCTATTATTCCATTTTTCGCTATTTTGATACATATACCGTGGTTGTCACCCACAATGTCTCCAAAATCAAGTCCTATGGCTGCTCCTGCGCTCCATCCTTTGAGCCGTTTTGAATGGCACTTATAGGAGGCTTCAGCCAATAGACTTGTCTGCTCCATGCGTTTGGTATATGGAGTGTCGTAAGTTCCCAGTCCTTCTCTCCATGTCACCAGTATTCTGTAGTCGATGTCTGAGGTCGGTTTTCCGGCTATGCCAAAGTGGAACGCTTTGAACCGGTTGTCTTTTACCCGGATAGTTCCGTCTGTGTTGTATATCGGAGATATATAAAGTGGATTGCCCATCACTTGTCCCCAGTGCTGCCATCCCGGAAATATGGAATGATTGTAATAATTGTCATTTCCTCCTACGTGGTCCGGGTTGTTAGGATTATGGTCATGATATATAGGGCCGCTTTGATATTTTGTGAACAGATATTCTACGACAATATCCCTTATCCACTTGCCTTGCTTGAGGTTGAATTCTGCTCCAAGCATAATGTCTTTGAAGTCATAGAGCAGATACTTGCTCTTCTTTCGCTTGTTCCATTCCGTTCCGCTTCCGTAACCGTCATAATCAAGCATGAACATGCTCGAATGATCCTCAAAGAAATGGTCGGCATAAATGCTTGCCTTCCATAAATCTTTCTCATAATTGGCACGCATAACCCAGCTGCCAAGATGATTTCCTTCCACGTTGGTGAACTGATACTGCTGTTCGTATGGGTCACCCGAACCATTAGGAATGAATGCGTTCCAAAAAGCCTTCAGGTTACTTGCGTTCTTGGTTGCTGTGATAGTTCCGTCCCTGTTGGGCTGATAGGTTGTTCCTCCGAACTGAGTAGCCATTTCCAGACCAAGTTCCAGTGAGAACGGACTTTTCTCCTTTTTCCCTATGCGAAGATAGCATGCTTTGCTATGATAAAGCACATCGTCGGTGTATCTTGACTTTTTGTTTGTGAAGCTGTGCTGCCAATTGTCGTCTGTCATGATGCCGTATGCGATGTGCCCTTTCAACTGCACCCATCCGCGTGTGAGTGGGATGTTCCAGTATTTCGGAAGTCCTATGCGTATTTGGGGAACAGGGCGCGCATTGATGCCGAAAGTCTGAGAACCGGAACTGAGTTGGTTGTTTTTGAGTTCCATTGGTTGTTCTTTTGCGCCAATACTCAGATTTGCCTTCTTATAGTGGAAATCTGCATATAACTGGTGTACGACAAAATGAGAAGTATAATTCACCGGTACAACGAGGTCTGCTCCAAATCCGATTCTCCACTTCCGCAACGAATCCACTTCTGTTCCGCGAAATATTCCTCCCCTTATATATCCGGAATTATTCTCTATCGACGAAAGACCGTATTTGTTGCTTGTCAGCCAGAAAGGCGCATTATCTCCGTGGCTGATGGTGCCGGACATTTCTGTCGAGAAAGTCAGGTTGTCTCCAAGTCGCGGCATCTGTGCCGACAAGTTCTTGGCGGATAATAGTATCAGTGAAATGTAAATCCATCTTTTCATAGGGCGGAAATGTTTGGGGCTACTGTGGAAGAGAAACAGGGAACAGTCGCCATGTTGCTGTGAAATAAAAAGAAACTGCCAAACCATAACATTGACAGTTTCTTCTTATATATGAATCTAATGTGTTTACACGTATGGTTTATTTTGCGAAGCTTACTGCACGAGTCTCTCTGATGACTGTGATTTTTACTTGTCCCGGATAAGTCATCTCGTCCTGAATCTTCTTTGCAATTTCAGCACTGAGGCTTTCGGTCTCTTTGTCGCTGATCTTGTCTGCACCTACGATCACACGCAACTCGCGTCCGGCTTGTATTGCGTATGTCTTGGTTACTCCCGGATAGCTCATTGCAAGCTGTTCAAGGTCATTCAGACGTTTGATGTACGCTTCCACTATTTCGCGTCTTGCTCCCGGACGTGCGCCTGATATGGCGTCACATACCTGAACGATAGGGGCAAGCAGCGTGTTCATTTCCATTTCGTCGTGGTGAGCACCGATGGCATTGCATATATCAGCTTTCTCTTTGAACTTCTCGGCAATCTTCGCACCATAGAGAGCGTGTGGGATTTCCGGCTCTTCGTCAGGCACCTTTCCTATATCGTGCAAAAGACCTGCGCGGCGAGCTTTCTTTGGATTCAAGCCGAGTTCCGATGCCATTACAGCACACAAGTTCGCTGTTTCCCTTGCGTGTTGCAAGAGGTTCTGTCCGTATGAAGAACGATATTTCATCTTTCCTATGATACGTATCAGTTCCGGGTGCATACCATGTATGCCGAGGTCTATGGTTGTGCGTTTACCAGTTTCGATGATTTCTTCTTCAACCTGCTTTCTCACTTTTGCCACTACTTCCTCAATACGTGCCGGGTGGATTCTTCCGTCGGCAACAAGCTGGTGCAGTGCCAGACGGCAGATTTCACGGCGTACAGGGTCGAAGGCAGATATGACAATTGCTTCCGGTGTGTCGTCAACCACAATCTCCACTCCTGTGGCAGCTTCGAGGGCACGTATGTTGCGTCCTTCACGTCCGATTACACGTCCTTTGATTTCGTCAGAGTCGATATGGAACACCGTTACAGAGTTTTCTATCGCTGTTTCTGTAGCTACTCGCTGTATGCTCTGTATGACGATTCTTTTAGCTTCTTTGTTGGCTGTCATCTTTGCGTCATCAACGATTTCGTTGATATATTGCTGTGCCTGTGTCTTTGCTTCGTCTTTCAGGCTTTCCACAAGTCTTTCCTTTGCCTCTTCAGCCGACAGTCCGCTAAGAGCTTCAAGCTTTTCACGCTCTTGTTCGTGTATGTGGCTCAACTCCTCTTTCTTTTTCTCTACTTGTGCAATCTGTGCTTCGAGATTCTCTTTCAAGTTGTCGTTCTCCGCTTTTTTGCGCTGCAAATCCTCATGACGCTGGTTGAGGGAAATTTCGCGCTGTTTGAGTTTGTTCTCTGCCTGCTGTAGTTTCTGGTTGCGTGAAGCTACTTCTTTTTCCAGTTCCGCTTTCTTGTTGAGAAACTTTTCCTTCACTTCAAGAAGCTTGTTCTTTTTGATGTTTTCTGCTTCCGCCTCTGCTTCTTTAATCGACTGGTTGTACTTCTGCTTGATTACGTATCTGAACAGAGCAAAACCTGCACCTCCGCCAATCAGTAGGCTGACAATGGATGCGATGATGATATAAGCTGTCATTTTTACTTGTTTTTATTATTAATGAAAAAGCACAATCACAGAAGCAACTGGTTTGTTGCATTCTGAAACTGTGCAAATGATTGTTCTCGTTTAGCGGCACTTTTTTTCTGTGCCGATATGATTAAGGTGTAAAATCTCTTTAGTAGCAGAGATTTTTTTCTTATAAGGATATGTGCGAATAGGGTAAGCAGGGGGTGGAAGAGCGACACATACATACAGCATATAATCCTGCCGTTTTCATTGTATGTACAGCTACAGTTTTCTTCCTGCGTTTATCTTAGAATACCGTCCATTTCCGCTTCAAGGTCTTTTATCGCTTCCATGAATGGGGCGGAATCTGTGCGCTCAGATGCTCTGACTGCATCTACTGCTGTGTTGAGCATTGCCATTGCATAATAATATTTGTCGTTAGGCAATGTCGGATATGTATCTCTAAGCACTTTGAGACGGTTCTGTATGAGTGATGAAGCATCACGATAAACCTTCTCTTCTTCTGTATTCGCAACGGTGAGAGGCAGTTGAATGCCTTCTATTGTGACGTTTATATTCAGTTTTCTGTCCATAATCCTTTTGCCGTGCCCGTCTTGTACGTTCATTCAGCAGCTTCCTGCTCTGTACTTAACAGGGCGATGCATTTGTTCACCTCGCGTACGAGCCGTGTGATTCTCTGCTTGGCGTCTTTCATGTCGCTGTCGCTGATCTCAATCATCTTGGCCAATTTCAGATTGGAATAGTCGCTCTGGCATTTCCCGATTTTTGCCTGTAGCCTTTCAATCTCCTGCTCTTTGTTTTCAAGCTCGATGTAAAGGTCATTGTTCTCTTTCTGCAGCACTTTATACTGTGCTATCAGTTGTCGGACATGGGCATCGAAGTTCTTCAATATTTGTCTTTCTTCATCGGTCATGGTTCGGTACTATATCCATTTTCATGCAAATTTATGTAAAGCAAATGACTTTACCAATATTTTGCGTTGAAATGTTTGGAATCGGGTTTATTTTTTGACTTTGCTTTCCGCTTTCTTGATGTCTTCGTCCGACGGTTTAGGTTCTTTCTTGGCAAGAACGATGATGTTATATACGAACTCGGCTGTCCATGCCTCGGAGAAACCGAGCAGCTGCTGATAGCGTCTTACCGAGAACACTGCTTTCCGCACACCGTCGTCTGTCCATACATCTTTTGTAAAGATGTCGTGGACGGTCTTGTCTGTCATCTGTCTCATGGCTTTCTTTAGAAATCCGGGTATTCTGAACTTCCATTTCATGAGGTTGCCCATGAGCATCATCAGTTCCTGTGTGTATCCCTGAAACATGTAGAGATAGTTTCTCACGTCGTTCTGATTTCTGCATCCTTTCTTGATGCTGGAGTCTATTTCTTTGAAGAAATTGTCACTTATTCCGTAAATGTCCTTGAGCATTTTGCTGCACACCTTCTTTTCTCCCACTCCGAGTTTGTTGTTTACTGTAGCTACATGGAGTGAACGCTTGAAGGCTGCCATATCCGGAAGTGCCGCAATGTTGGAGATTCCGAGATTTGATGCCAATACGCTTTGGAAATATACACGTATCAGCGTCATGAAGTCTTCCATACCTCCTACATTTTCTGTCTCTTTTTTCTTGAAAATATTAGATAAGAATCCCATAAAGTCTTTTATTTTGTCTTTGTTATTTTTTGCAAAGATAATTATTTATGGTGAATGGATAGTCGTTTTTTCACAAAATCGCAGCAGGTTGGGGAAAAAAGTAAAATCCTCTATACTTTTAGACGAAAAAACAAAACTTCCTTATTGTTGTAGTGGTAGAAAGTATGTTGGATGGTTTTTAGAGCATATCCATGTTCGGCAAAAAAGTCTGTCAAAAATGTTGTTTTGAAGCCTCCATAGCAAAAATTTTTATATGGATTTTTTAACAAAATTATTTTCTGACAAAAAGATGGTTCTTATGAGTTATTTTGATTCAATTTGTTCTGTTTTGCGATGAAATACTTGCTTTTTGATTTTGTCAAATGTTAAAATTCCAAGCCCTCTGGAACGCTCCAAAATGAAGCGCGGCGAACTTTTATTGAAGAATGGGGATTTTATGCGCATTTTCAAAAGGCATTGTGAATTGTGAAATAGTGTTTCATTTTTAGGCGGTTCTTTTACATTTATTTATCTCTGGCGAAGAGTTTTTTGAAAAAACTACTAAGTTTTCAAATTTCCAGCGCACTGTCGTCACATTTTCAGCGCACTGCAATTTTATTTTCTGTGCGCTACAATTTTAAAAACTTAGAAACTGTTTTAAAATGATTCAAGAAAAATGTTATAGGGCTACATAAAATTAGAAATCAGCCGGTCAGTTGGAAAAATGTTAT
>JAGASY010000009.1 GCA_017621515.1 Bacteroidaceae bacterium | reverse complement strand
TACATCACACTGAAAATCGGACTCGACAGATTCCTGTCGCGTTGCGAGATTCTATTCTATTATTGGAACACAGAGAAGGAAAGAGATGTGTACAAAGAGTAGCCCCTAACAGGGAGGAGCCTATATACCGATGCGGATATGTTGACAATGAAGCAATTAGCACTAACACCGAACAAAGTAACTTGGCACCTCCCCTAAGTGTTAGGGGAGGTGGCGCGGTAGCGACGGAGGAGTCTGTGAGTACATCCACAAATACATCACCAAACCAACGGAGGAGTCTGTGAATACATCCCAGCCATCTGAAGACATACAAAAAGCAGACAAGTTGTTTCTCCATTGCTGAAGGAAACCACTTGTCTGCTTCTATTGCGAACAAAAAAAGGCTTAGAACGGAAGGTCGTCTGCCGAGTCGTTAGACGAGAAATCTACGGTAGCAGCCGGAGCAGCGTTCTGTGTCGGCTGCTGAAATGACGGAGCCTGCTGATAGCCACCCGGGAACGGCGGCTGTTCAGGAGCAACCGGTGCTCCCGGCTGTACATGATCCACCTTCCACGCACGTATGTCGTTATACCAACGTCCCTGAAATTCACGTGCATTAATATCGAAGAACACATTCACTTCATCACCCACCTGAATATTCATCTGGCTGATTTTGTCCTCTCCGAAAACATTGAAACACATGCGACGCGGATATTGTTCGTGAGTCTCCAAAACATAGTCCTGTGTCTTCCACGGATTGCCCGTGCTCTTTGAAACACCGCCTCTTGCTTCAAGCACAGCGATGATTTTTCCTGCTATTTCCATAAAATTAATCTGATTTTCGACTGCGAAAGTACAACTTTAAGACGTAGAAAACTAATTTTATCTTGTTTTTTTATCAATATTTCAAAACAATACCTAACTTTGTGAACTATATAAAAAGATAATGCACAATGAAATTCAATGTATCAAGCACAACTCTCTGCAGCCGTCTGCAAATGATAAGCAGGGTTCTCAGTTCTAAAAATTCCATAGCCATCCTCGACTGCATCTTGTTTGAATTGGAAGACAATGTTTTAAGGCTTACGGCCTCGGACAGCGACACCACTCTTGTGACAAGTGTCGAGACGAGCGATGCCGACATGAATGGTAAGTTTGCCATAAATGCAAAGACACTTATTGATGCACTAAAAGAAATATCGGAACAGCCGATTACGTTTGAAGTAAACACTTCGAGCAACGAAATAGAAATCGTATATCAGAACGGAATATACAAACTCATAGGACAAAACGGAGCAGAATATCCGACTCCGACGGAAATAAGCGAATCGGCGCGCCGACTCACCATCACAGCCGATACACTGTTTAACGGAATCTCACGCACTTTGTTTGCTACTGCCGACGACGAACTCCGTCCGGTGATGAACGGTGTGTATTTCGACATCACCACAGAAAGCCTGACATTCGTGGCAAGCGACGGTCACAAACTGGTGCGCAACCGCAATTTCACCATTCATGGCGAAGAGAATGCCGCTTTCATATTGCCTAAGAAGCCGGCTCTGATGCTCAAAAATATTCTCCCGAAAGAGGAAGGAGACGTGCAGATTATGTTCGACGAAAGAAATGCGGAAGTTGTCATGTCCAGCTACAAACTCAGCTGCCGTCTGATAGAGGGACGGTATCCGAACTACAACTCGGTAATTCCGTCAGACAATCCTTTCAAGGTGACGATTGACCGTCAGGCACTCATCAGTGCCCTGCGCCGAGTATCAGTGTTCGCCAGTGTCAGCAATGCCCTTATCAAGCTGCGCCTCGACACCAACTCACTGACTATCTCCGCTCAGGACATAGACTTCTCGACTTCGGCAGAGGAGCGCATCATCTGCGAATATGAAGGCGCACCGATGAACATCGGATTCAAGGGCACATTCCTTCTCGACACACTCAACGGCATAAGCGGACAGGATGTCATTCTGGAACTTGCCGACCCAAGCCGTGCCGGTGTCATTGTGCCGGCAGAACAGGAAGAGGGCGAGGACTTGCTCATGCTGCTGATGCCAATGATGCTGAACGACTAAAGATTGCTAAAAGTTAATAAGGGTTTTGAAGTATAAGACCGGACAATCCATCCTGCCTTATACTTCAAAATGTCATTTTTAATCACATACACCGGAAAATGAAACTAAATCTGAACAACCCGATTATATTCTTCGACCTTGAAACAACAGGAGTCAACATAACCACTGACCGCATTGTGGAACTTTCCTACATCAAGATAATGCCTAACGGAAACGAAGAGTCCAAGACCATGCGCTTGCGTCCGACAGACATGTCGGGCAATACCCTCCATATTCCGGAAACTTCCACAGCCATTCACGGAATCACGGACGACGATGTAAAGGATTGTCCGACATTCAAGGAGATTGCAGCAGAGCTGGAGAAGACTATCAAGGGTTGTGACCTTGCCGGATTCAATTCCAATAAATTTGACATTCCACTGCTCGTGGAAGAATTTCTGCGTGCAGGTGTTGACATAGACCTTTCCAAGCGCAAGTTTGTAGATGTGCAGAATATCTTCCACAAGCTTGAACAGCGCACACTTGTGGCTGCCTATAAGTTCTACTGCGGGAAAAATCTGGAGGACGCTCATTCTGCAATGGCGGACACTCGTGCAACTCTTGAGGTGCTGGAGGCGCAACTCGACCGATACCCGGAGGAGTTGAAGAACGATGTGGCATTCCTTTCAGAGTTCTCTTCCATGAACAGAAATGTGGATTTTGCAGGACGCATTGTTCTCAACGACAAGGGGGAAGAAATCTTCAATTTCGGGAAATACAAGGGACACAGCGTCAGTGAAGTGCTCCGACGCGACCCGGGATATTACAACTGGATGATGCAGGGAGACTTCGCGCTCAACACCAAACAGGTGCTGACAAGGCTCCGTCTGTTGGAGAAAACCGGAAAATAACAGTATTAATAGCGGATAAGTAGAGAAGGACATGTTGAAAGGGAAAAAAATAGTCTTAGGGATAACCGGCAGTATCGCCGCATACAAAGCCTGTCTGATTATCAGAATGCTCATCAAGCAAGGAGCTGAGGTACAGGTGGTCATCACTCCCGCAGGAAAGGAGTTCATCACTCCCATTACATTGTCGGCACTGACAAGCAAACCTGTCATCAGCGAATTTTTCTCACAGCGCGACGGCACATGGAACAGCCATGTAAACATTGGGCTATGGGCTGATGCCATGCTGATAGCTCCCGCCACGGCAGCCACAATCGGCAAGATGGCAAACGGCATTGCCGACAACATGCTCATAACTACCTACCTGTCCATGAAAGCTCCCGTTTTCATTGCTCCGGCAATGGATCTCGACATGTATGCCCACCCTTCGACTCAACACAACATGGACATTCTTCGCTCTTACGGCAATCATATCATCGAACCGGGAGAAGGATTCCTCGCCAGTCATCTTGTGGGGAAAGGGCGCATGGAAGAACCGGAAGAGATTGTGCGCCAGCTGGATGAGTTTTTCTCCAACAAGGAGAGAAGCACCTCCACACTCCGCTCGAAAAAGATTCTGATTACAGCCGGACCTACATACGAGAAAATTGACCCGGTACGGTTCATCGGCAATTATTCATCGGGAAAAATGGGATTCGCTCTGGCGCGTGAGTGTGCGGCACGTGGGGCGCACGTAGAACTGGTGTGCGGTCCCGTATCCACCCAAATGGACATTCATCATCCGAACATTGTGCGGACAGATGTAGAGTCTGCCGCTGATATGTATGAAGCCGCCGTAAGACTGTTTCCCGAAATGGATGCAGGAATACTGTGCGCGGCTGTGGCGGATTTCACTCCAGAGGTGTGTGCCGACCGGAAAATCAAGCGTAAAGGTGACGACATGCTGATCAGGCTGAAGCCGACAAAGGATATTGCCGCTGCTCTCGGCAATTTGAAGACAGATTCGCAAACTCTTGTAGGATTTGCCCTTGAGACAAATGACGAGGAGAGCAATGCGAAAGGCAAATTAGAAAGGAAAAACTTTGACTTTATTGTGCTGAACTCTTTGAACGACAAGGGCGCGGGGTTCAGATGCGACACGAATAAAATTTCAATCATATCCAAAACTTCCAAGGAGGTGTCTGAAGAAGGTACGGAAGGCTTCACAAAAAAATCTTTCCCTCTGAAGCCAAAACAGGAAGTTGCCTCCGACATCATTGACGAATTGGAGCGCAGACTATAAAAAGAGAAATACAGATTATAAGAAAAGGAAATACCGCCGTCTGTTTTTTTCCCGTTAAGTCGTTTATCTTTCATTAAGTTGTCAATCTTTCATTAATGAGTGTATGAAAAAACTTTTTTTATCGTTATTGGTCGTATTCTCGACTTGTCTGATTGGAACCATATCGGCGCAGGAACTGAACTGCAAGGTTGTCGTCAACCATTCACAGATTCAAGGAACCAACACAAGTGTGTTCGAGACCTTACAGAATGCCATCAGTGAATTTATGAACAACCGCTCATGGACAGAATTGCAATTCAGCAAAGAAGAAAGGATTGACTGTACACTCAATATCACCATCAAACAATATAAGGAAGCAGAAGGGACTTTCACCGGAGAACTGCTGTTCCAGACTTCTCGTCCGGTCTTCAACTCAACATACAACACCACAGTATTCTCCATGAAGGACCCTGCCTTCAATTTCACCTACAAGGAGTTTGACCAACTTGAATTCAACGAGAACTCAATGGACAACAACCTCACCGCCATGCTGGCATACTATGCCTATCTTTTCATAGGCTTGGATCTCGACACAATGGCGCCGCTCGGAGGAACGGATGTTCTCCGCATGGTGGAGAACATTGTCAACAATGCACAGACCATGAGCGAAGTCGGATGGAAAGCATTCAATGACACCAGAAACCGACATGCCATTATCAACGACTACATGGAAAGCTCGATGGAGCCTTATCGCATGATGCAATATAAATACTATCGTGAAGGGCTTGACGAAATGGCGAACAATGTAGATCGGGGCAGAACTGCCATTACCGAAGCCATCAATATGTTGAAGGAAGCACACAGCAACAAGCCGCTGAGTATGCTACCTCAGATTTTCACGGACTTCAAACGTGATGAGATTGTCAGCATATACAACGGACACGGTACAGCGAAAGAAAAAGAAGAGGTTTATAACATCCTGTCAGACTTGAATGCCTCACAAAATCAGGAATGGACAAAGATAAAGAAATAGCATAATGATAAAGTCGCTTTATATAGAAAACTATGCACTCATAGAGAAGCTGAACATAAGGCTGCATCCCGGCTTCTCGGTCATCACGGGAGAAACCGGAGCCGGAAAATCCATCATTCTCGGTGCCATCGGGCTTCTTCTCGGACAAAGAGCCGACAGCAAAGCCATAAAACACGGTGCGAAGAGATGTGTCGTTGAAGCCGTATTCGACTTGTCCGCGTATGGATTCGATGATTTCTTTGAACAGCATGACCTTGACTTCGACGGAGGGGAATGTATTGTCCGACGCGAACTGACGAGTTCCGGAAAAAGCCGTGCCTTCATCAACGACACCCCCGTCCAACTGGCACTTCTGAAAGAACTTGGCGAACAACTCATTGATGTACACTCACAGCACCAAAATCTTCTTCTCAACAAAGAGGATTTCCAGCTTAATGTGCTTGACATTCTGGCAGACAACAAGGAAAAGTTACAGCGTTATCAGGCTTATTTCTCCGAATACAAGCAAAGCTACAAGATGTGGCGCCAAGCCATTGCCGACGCTGAAAAGAGCCGCGAGGACGAAGATTACCTGCGTTTCCAAGCCAATCAGCTTGCCGATGCAGAACTAAAAGAAGGCGAGCAGAAAGAACTGGAGGACGAAGCTGAAATGTTGAGCCATGCCGAAGATATAAAACAAGCCCTACTCAAAGCACACCACTGCATAATAAATGAAGGCGGCGATGATGTCGTACAACAACTGAAACAAGGAGTTTCCTTGCTGCGGACAATCTCCGGTGTATGCGTTTCAGCAGAAGAACTTGCCAATAGGTTAGATTCGTGCTACATAGAGATAAAAGATATTGCCGACGAGATTGACAGTCTTTCAGAGTCTGTTGAATATAATCCGGAAAGGCTGAACTTCGTCAATGAACGTCTAAGCATAATATACACTCTCCAGCAGAAGCACCATGTAGATACCGTAGCAGAACTGATTTCCATTCAGACAGAGCTTGAAGAACGACTGTCCGCCATAGAGAACAGCGATGACTACATAAAGGAACTGAAACAACGCTGTGACAATGCCAAGGAGAAAGTAATCAAAGCGGCCGCCGTACTGACAGAAGAAAGAAAGAAGGCAGCAAAGAAAGTGGAAGAATACATGGTCAGAAGCCTTGCGCCGCTTGGTATGCCTAATGTACGGTTCCGCGTAGAGATAATGCCGCGAGACAGCGTTACACATACGGAGAAAACAGTTTCTTCGACAGATTCAGACAATGCTGTTCTTACTGGATTCAACATCTATGGAGCAGACAAAATCAACTTCCTTTTCTCGGCAAACAAAAGCGGCAGTATGCAGAATGTGGCACAGGTGGCATCAGGCGGAGAGATTGCCCGCGTGATGCTCTCACTCAAAGCCCTCATCGCCGGTGCAGTCAAGCTCCCGACAATCATATTCGATGAAATAGATACAGGCGTATCGGGAAGCATCGCAGAGAAAATGGCAAAGATAATGAAAGACATGGGCGAACAGAACCGCCAAGTAATCAGCATCACACACCTGCCGCAGATTGCCGCTCTCGGAAAGTCGCACTACAAAGTATATAAACGCGATGACGAAGACGGTACGACAAGCCACATCGCAGAACTCACCCTTGAACAGAGGATAGAAGAACTCGCCCACATGCTCAGTGGAGAGACACTGACTGATGCCGCTATCAACAATGCGCGCGAACTGCTCACTACCGCAAATGCTTAACCACATAAACACCCAAAACGACATGAAAAGGATATTGCAAAATATTACACTCACACTGATAGCCTTATTTTCCATCTGCCTCAACCAAACAGAGGCACAAGTAAAAGAAGCCGCCGCACCGAAATGGGCGGCAAAGATGCAGAAGGCGGTTTTCTCGCTGCTCACCTACGACAAAGAGGGCAACCTGCTGCATTCTGGCACCGGATTTTACATCGGCAACGAAGGAGAAGCCATTGCCGACTACAGTCTTTTCCATGAAGCCTACAAAGCGACAGCCATAGACATGGGCGGCACAAAAAGCGATGTGACACTCATACTGGGTGCAGACGAGACATACGGAGTGGTGCGTTTCAAGGTGAATACGAAGAAACATGCAGTCTTAACCCCGGCATCTGCACCGGCATCAATAGGTTCTACCGTATGGACATTCAACTATTCAAACAGGAAGATTGCCACATGCCCTACCACCACCATCAGCGACACATCCAGTGTGAGCGGAAAATACCCTTATTACACACTCTCGGAGGAAATCGGAGACAACTACATCGGTTCCCCACTCTTTAATGCCTCGGGCGAACTTGTCGGCATTGTCCAGCACCCATCCGCGGGGAAAGGATATGCACTTGGCATTACGTTCACAGAAGAACTGAAGATACAGGCGATAACCTCCAAATCAGCTTCACTCGCCCTGAGCCATATCCACCTGCGGAAAGGGCTTCCGGAAAGCATGGAAGAGGCTCTTGTCTATCTCTATTTCAAGTCACGCTCTGCCGGGAACGAAGAGTATATCGACCTGCTCAACCAATTCATAGCCACTTATCCGGAAAATGCGGAGGGCTACTTCCGACGTTCCACACCGCTCACAGACATGCAGCGTTTCGAGGAGGCGGAAAGCGATTTGCAGAACTACCTGCGACTTGCAGAAGACAAGGTGCAGGCCAATGCCAACGTGGCACAAGCCATACAGCAGAAACTGGTATATCAGCCGGAAGTCACCTACGACAAATGGAACTTCGATGTGGCTCTCAGCTACATTGACAAAGCCATTGAACTGGAGAAAGAGCGGATTGCAGCAAGCGGAAACGGCACATCCTCTGCCGTGCTTTTAGACTGTCAGCTCCGGAAAACCCAGATTCTCATGTCGAAAAAGGACTATGACTCGGCAATTGCCATATATGACGAACTAAACAGAGGCGAACATCGTGCACCAGCCATTTTCTATGCTTCGGCACTGGCACATGCCGGAAAAGGAGATTCTGTCGGCATACAGATAGCCATGCTCGACAGTGCCATAGCACTATTTCCCGACCCGCTTCCGGCAGAAGCCTCGAACTATGTGCTGTATCGCGGAAAGTTGTATGAGGAAGCAGGAAAATATCGGGATGCCGTAGTAGATTACGACAAGTTCTGCTACCTGAGCAACAACAAAGTGAATGCAGCGTTCTATTACGACCGTTCCAAAGTCGAGATAAAAGCGCGCATGTACCAGCAAGCTCTCGACGACCTCAATTCAGCCATTGCCGCCGCTCCTCGCGAACCGCTCTATCTCATCGAGAAAAGTGCACTGCTGTTGCGTGTAAACCAAATAGACGAATGTATAGAGGTGACGAAAGCATGTATCGCCTTGAACTCTCAGATGCCCGATGCCTACCGCATACTCGGTTATGCCTACCTGCAAAAAGGTGACAAAACTGCGGCGAAGGAGAATCTGGAACATGCAAAGGATTTAGGTGATGAGAATGCACAGGAAATCATGGACAAGTATCTAAAATAAATATTTTATTATTTGATAAGGAGTTTTCATCGTTCACTCCGCACCTTTAATTCGTTATGGGCATATTCATAGTCTGAGTATGCCCATTCTCTTTTTGTCATTCAATACACTCTCCGGGAATCTGACAAATTGAGAAAGTCGATTTTGTCGGAATTATTTCAGGACAAGCACAGGCACTGAGAGTGTCTTGTTTGGCATGGAATTGATGCCCATAAAAAAATTTTTGACATCGTTTTTTGAAGGGTCTTTCAATTTTGACAAAATGACAATATATTTCAACAAACAAAACCATAGTGTTGCTATTTACGTGTTTTCACCTTCTTTCCGATTTTGTCAAATGTTAAAATTCCAAGCCCTCTGGCACGCGTCAAAATCGATCGCACCAAACTTTTATCAGAGAACGGAGATTCTACGCGCATTTTCTGAAGTCGCCGTAAAATGTGAAATAGTGTTTCGTTTTTGACAGTTCTTTTACATTCATTTATCTTTGGCGAAGAGTTCTTTTCTCCAATCTACTAAGCGCGCGAATTTGTAGCGCACTGCAGAGAAATTTACAGCGCGCTGAAAAAGTGACGACAG